>JAKFYO010000372.1 GCA_021730825.1 Hyphomicrobiales bacterium | reverse complement strand
CTGGCGCGGGCATATCGGGGCGTTCGCGGCCGGCTTGCGCTTTTGAGTGTCGGCGCAGGGCAACGGCGGCGGTCGGGTAACGGTATTGCGTAATGATGAGCTATAGAGCTCGCGGGGACGAGTCAGCGGCCGATGCCGCCCGCGTTGCACACGAGCGGCGGCTTATGCTCAATCGCAGCGTCCGCGACGCGCGCGACATTCTCACTTCCACTTCCGGCGTAAAGCCTGCTTTCGACTACGAACTCCTGCGTCTTTACGCGGAGCACCGCATAGGCGCGTCGGTCGCGCTGTTCATGCTGATCTCGCTGGTCGGCATCGCTTCTTCGCTGTGGACCGGCGGCCTCGGCGCAATCCTCTGGACCATGATCGCGCTCACGATCCACTCGCTGAATGTCGCGGCCTGCCGCCGCTTTCTGACCGCCCCCGCAAGCCCGGCACTGATGCAGCGCTATCGCGTGCTGTTCACGATGTTCGATCTGATCTTCGGCGTGAGCTGGGTCTTGATCGTCAACGTACTTGTTGGCCTCGGCGCGCAGGGTGCCGGCGACTTCTCGCTGTTTGCGATGCTGCTCGTGGTAGTCGTGTTCTCGATGCTGGCCGCGAGCATTCCGAGCGCTGTCTATGCGGCAACCGTTCCGGTGGCCGGTGTCGTCACGCTGCACTATCTCCTGCGCGGCACGCCGCAGGACGTGGTGCTGGCAATTCTGACGGTCGGCGCGGAGGCCTATTTCGTGATGGTCGCAGGCCGCCTGCACATCGCCGCGGTGTCGGCGCTGGAAGCGCGCGCGCAACTCGACACGCTGATCGGCGAGCTCGAACAGTCGAAAGCGAAGTCAGAGGAAGCCGCGCGCCGCGCGGAAGCCGCGAACCTCGCGAAGTCCCGCTTTCTCGCGCAGATGTCGCATGAGTTGCGCACGCCCTTGAACGCGATCCTCGGCTTCTCGGAAGTGATGAAGAACGAAGTGCTCGGCGGCCACGCCGTGCCTGCATATAAAGAATATGCCGGCGATATTCACGAATCCGGCGGGCATCTCCTGAACCTTATCAACGAGATTCTCGATCTGTCGCGCATCGAAGCCGGGCGCTACGAACTCAACGAAGAGCCGGTTAGCCTGGTCGGAATTGCCGACGACTGCTCGTATCTGATGAAGATGCGCGCGACCAACCGCGGAATCACGCTGCATACGCTGTTCGAATCCGGTCTGCCGAAAATCTGGGCGGATGAGCGCGCGGTGCGTCAGGTCACGCTCAATCTGCTTTCAAACGCAATCAAGTTCACGCCGCAGGGCGGCGAGGTTTTCACCAAGGTCGGCTGGACCGCTTCCGGCGGACAGTACCTTTCGGTGCGCGATACCGGTCCCGGCATTCCCGAAGATGAAATCCCGATTGTCATGGCGTCCTTCGGCCAAGGCTCGAATGCGATCAAGACCGCGGAGCAAGGCGCGGGTCTCGGTTTGCCGATCGTGAAGGGACTGATCGACCTTCACGGCGGCACCTTCACGCTGCGCTCGAAACTCCGCGAAGGCACCGAAGTCATCGTCACTTTGCCGCCTGAGCGAGTTATGGCGGCACTCGCACCCGTGTCGGATGCCGGCCCGCTGCAACCGAAGCAGCCCCAGACGACCGCGCAGACCGCCCCTGTCCGCGCGTGATAAATTCTGCTGTCATCGAATCGCGGCACGCCTCGCCGCTCCGGAAAGCCACGATGTTACCGCCCTTCGTGAATGACACGCTGAAATGGCTCCGCGACGAAACGGTGCTCCCGTTCGGCAACGCGGCACGCGTGAACGAAGACGGCGAGCCGGTCACGACCGGCCCCGGTGCTGGCGCCTATGCGGCACCGGTCGCCGCCGCGATCACGGGTGTCATCGCGGGCGGCGCGTTGCTCTTGTTCTGGAATATGTGGCTGCCGCCTTTCGCGATTGCAGCCGCAACCGTACTCACGCTCGCGGCACTGCGCGGCGCACGACTGGAGAGCGGCACCGTGCGCGCAGGCGACAGTCTTGCCGGTGCGAGCGGAACCGGGACTGCAGCGCTCATACTGCTGCTTCTCGTTGAAGTAGCGGTGATCGAAGGTTTGATTTTCTACCACGCGCCGAGCGCGGCACTCGTCCTCGTTGCCGCCGTGATTTTCAGCTCGACTGCCTCTATCGCCTTTCGCCTGACGCAGCCCGCGCGTCCGGTTGAGGAAATCGGAGAAACCGCGCGGCCCTCGAACGGCGCGGCATTGCAAGGCCTGATGCTCGTCACCATCGTGATCGGCACCGCGCTGCTGCTTCCCGTATTTCGCATCGGGCCGACGGCGGCAGCCTTGGTTGCGGCACTGGCCGCTTTCGTCATCGTCGTCGCCATCGCGCGTAACCAGAACAAAGACGACGTGCCTGACTGCGCGGCGGCGGCCGGGAAAGCCGCCGAAGTCGCAACCCTCCTCGCCGTATTGGCGCTCGTAAGAACCCCGTAAGAGAACATGTTCCGTAACGACAAATTTCTCTGGCTCGTCATCGCCGGCCTCGTGCTTGCGGTAATAGTGCTGATCTCGCGTCACGACGAGGGCACGGTCGGCCCGATGGATACCAACGCGTTTGCGAGCCTCGTCTATTTCTCCGCGCTCCTGCTCTTGGTCGGCGGCGGTTTCTATTCGGTGTTCTACGGCCGCTTTCAGGAAAAGCTGAAATCGGTCGGCTTATGGCTGTTGATCGTGGCGCTGCTTGCCGTCGGCTATAACTACCGCAACGAAGTCGTGCGCGTGGTCGACCGCATCTTTACCGTCGTGACACCGGATCAGGACATCACCGCGAGCATTCCGAACAGCGTGCGCGTGGAGCGCTCGCAGTCCGGTGATTTCAATGTTCGGGTTCAAGTGAACGGCTCGCAATTTCCGATGCTGATCGACACCGGCGCCTCCAGCGTGGTGCTGACGATCGAGGCCGCACGCGCGGCGGGTATTCCGGTCGATCTCCTGAAATACGACGTCACGATCGAAACCGCGAAAGGCCGCAGCTTCGCGGCCGCGGTCGTGCTCGATCAAATCCGCATCGGCAGCATCGTCGAGCGGCGTGTACCCGCGCTGATCGTGCGTCAGGGCGATCTTCGCATGAGCCTTTTAGGCATGAGCTTTCTGCAACGCCTCGAGTCATTCGAGTTGCGCGGCAAGCAGATGGTTCTTCGCGGACGCCGCTAAGAAATTTCGCACTGCAAATCGATTTCACATCGCGGAACTATTCGTTCCGCGAGGCGGAATTTCATTCCGCACGGTTGACGTTACGTCCCTTGAGTGTTGCAGTGGTTTTTCCTCCGCGAGCAAAAGCATTCGCGGAAAATCGGAACGACGATTTGCAGCGCAGCGCTGCTGGCAAGAACGACGAAACCATGGGGAGAAAACAAAATGAAGCGCACCGCGCTCGCACTACTTTCAGCCGCAATCTTCGCGGTAATCGCCGTACCGGCTTCGGCGCAAAACTTTCCGACCAAACCAATAAGCCTGATTGTGCCTTGGCCAGCGGGCGGCTCCACCGACATCGCAATGCGCGCGATTGCGGAAGCCGCGAGCAAACATCTCGGCCAGCCCGTCGTGGTCGATAACCGCGCCGGCGGCTCCGGCACGGTCGGTCCCGCACAGATGGCAGCGACGGCAAAGCCCGATGGCTACACCATCGCGCAGATTCCGATCACGATCTTCCGCCTGCCGTTGATGCAGAAGACGACCTGGGACGCGGATAAAGACTTTACCTACATCGCACACCTCACTGGGTACACCTTCGGTGTCACGGTGCGTGCCGACTCCGAATTCAAGACCTGGGCCGACGTCGTGAAGTTCGCCAAGGCGAACCCCGGCAAGGTGACCTATGCAACGCCAGGCTCAGGCACTTCGCTGCATATCGGCATGGAACAGATCGCGGCGCGCGACGGCATCAAGGTGACGCAAGTGCCGTTCAAGGGCGGTGCCGAGACCAACGCCGCCGTGCTCGGCGGCCACACCATGCTGCAAGTCGAATCGAGCGGCTGGAAGGCGCTGGTCGACTCCGGCCAGCTCCGTCTCTTGATGATCTGGACCGCAAACCCGTCGCCGAACTATCCGAACGTGCCGACGCTGCGGCAACTCGGCTACCCCTTCGTGTTCGACTCGCCGTTCGGCATCGCAGGCCCGAAAGGCATGGATCCGAAGATCGTCGCTACCATCCACGACGCTTTCAAAAAGGCGGTCGATGACCCGCAGGTGAAAGCAACACTCGCTAAATACGACATGGTCGTGAACTACAAGAACACTGCCGACTATGTGAAGTTCGTGAAGGAAGTGACCGAGACCGAGAGCAAAGTCGTCGACATGCTCGGCCTCAAGAAAAAAGACTGACGCGCAATCCATGGCCCCGCTGATTGCAGCGGGGCCATTTCATTTCCGAACGACGATCATCTCATGAAAAGCTCGGGCCTGCGGATCAACAACGCCGAATTGTGGGGCGGTGCGATCTGGTTTGCGATCAGCCTGTTCGTGCTCGAACAGGGCCGCAGGCTCGGTCTCGGCACGGTGAACGCACCGGGCATGGGCTTCATGATGTTCTGGCTCGGCATCGTGATGGCCGCACTCTCGCTCGGCATTGCCGTGCAGGCGATCAAGCATGAAGGTCCATCGGTCCGCGCGTTATGGACAGACACGCGCTGGGTGAAGACGCTGATCGTAGTCGTGACCTTCGGTCTTTATGGCTACGCGTTCATCAGTCTTGGATTTCTTCTCTCGACTATTCCGCTCATGCTCGTGCTGTTGCGCGCAATCGACCCGGTGCGTTGGTCGATCGCGATACCGCTCGCATTCGGCGCGCCGATTTTGGTCTGGTGGGTGCTGGAGCGGCTCTTACAGATTCAACTGCCGACCGGCATATTCGAGATCGGCTAGACGATGGACCTGCTCGGACAAGTCGCCAATGGATTTGCCGTCGCGCTGACACCGGTCAATCTGCTGTATTGTTTCATCGGCGTCTTCATCGGAACGCTGGTCGGCGTCCTGCCCGGCATCGGTCCGATTTCGGCGATGTCGCTGTTGTTGCCGGTAACGCTCTCCGGCACGCCGGAATCCGGCATCATCATGATGGCCGGTATCTATTACGGCTCGATGTATGGCGGCTCTACCACTTCGATCCTCGTCAACATTCCCGGCGAAGCAACTTCCGTCGTCACCTGTCTCGACGGACATCAGATGGCGAAGCAGGGCCGGGCCGGGCCGGCGCTTGGGATCGCAGCCTTCGGTTCCTTTATCGCAGGCACTGCCGCCGTCGTCGGACTTATGGTCATTGCACCGTTTCTCGCGGGCTTCGCGGTCGCATTCGGCCCCGCGGAAATGTTCAGCCTCATGATCCTCGGCCTCGTCATCGTGACCTTCCTCACGCAAGGCTCGATGCTGAAGTCGTTGCTGATGGCAAGTGCGGGCGTGGTGCTTGGGCTGATCGGTCTCGACAGCATCACCGCGCAGCCGCGTCTCACCTTCGATCGCATCGAACTCTACGACGGCATCGGCCTCGTGCCGGTCGTGATGGGTCTGTTCGGGGTTGCCGAAGTGCTCACGAATATCGAGCAAGGCGTTAAACGCACAATCACGAACACGAAAATCAGCAATCTGCTACCCAACAAGGAAGACTGGCAGCGCAGCGCCGGGCCGATCGGACGCGGTACCGTGCTTGGGTTTTTCCTCGGCATCATTCCCGGCGGCGGTGCAGTGATCGCCGCGTTCGCCTCCTATGCACTCGAAAAGCGCATCTCGAAAACGCCCGAGCGTTTCGGCAAGGGTGCGATCGAAGGTGTCGCGGGACCCGAGGCCGCGAACAATTCGGCGGCGGGCGGCGCGTTCATTCCGCTCTTGACGCTCGGTATCCCGCCGAATGTGGTGATGGCGTTGCTCTTGGGCGCTTTCGTCATTCACAACATCCAGCCCGGTCCGCTTCTGATGGTGCAGCGTCCCGACCTGTTCTGGGGCGTGATTACGAGCATGTATATCGGCAACGTGATGCTGCTCGTCTTGAACCTGCCCCTGATCGGCATGTGGGTGCAGCTCTTGCGCCTGCCCTACAACATTCTGTTCCCGATGATCCTCTTGTTTACCGTCATCGGCGTGTTCGCGAGCAGCAACAATGTGTTCGATCTTTACGTGATGCTCGCATTCGGATTGATCGGCTATCTCACACGCAAGCTCGGCTATGAAGCGGCACCTTTGGTGCTCGCCTTCGTGCTCGGCGCGATCATGGAAAACAAGTTGCGTACCGCGCTGATCATATCGGCCGGCGATCTCACCACCTTTTTCAAAAAGCCGATCTCGGCGATATGTCTTGCGATTGCGGCGATTATGCTTCTGATGCCGCTCATTCCGCAACTTCGCAGAAAGCGCGAAGCGGTCGCGCTCGAAGACGGCAACAACTAATCGTTGGTCTAGAACCAGCCCATCAGGCTCGCGAAGAAGCGAACTGCGACGATCAGCAGGAAGATTGCGAACGCTACCTCCAGCCTTCGGCGCGGCCAGGAATGCGCGAGCTTCGCACCATAGGGTGCTGCCAGCACGCTGGTCGGCGCAAACAGCGCAACGGCAAGAAAAGAAACGTAACCGATGGAAAGCGGCGGGGTCAGCGCCTGCTGCGGCCAGCCAGCGATCATGTAACCGATCACGCCGGGCAACGAGATCAAAACGCCGACACCGGAAGACGTCGCAACCGCGCGGTGAATTGAAACGCCATAGAGCGTTAGAAACAACGCGGAGTAAGCGCCGCCGCCGATCCCCATCAGCGCCGAGATCACGCCGATCGCAACGCCGACGATTGCAATCGTTGTCGTACCCGGAAGCTGGTCCGCGATGCGCCAGTTCTCGCGGCCAAAGATCAGCTTCAAGGCCATCAAGGTCGCGAACACGACAAACAGGAGTTTGAAAACGGTTGAGCTGGCAAAATAGGCAATGAAAGAGCCGATGCCGACGCCGCCGATGATCGGCAGGGCCCAGATCTTCAATACGTTTTCGTCCACCGCACCCTTCGCCTTGTGTGCGTAGTAGGAGCGGATGGAAGTCGGCACGATCAGCGCGAGCGCGGTGCCCACGCAAAGCTGCATGCGGATTTCATCGGCGACACCCAGCGCCTTGAAGACTTCGTACATGACGGGGACGGAGATCGCGGCACCCCCGATGCCGAGAAGGCCTGCGAAGATTCCGGTGAGCGTGCCTGCGATGAGGATTGCGCCGACGAGAACCGCGAATTCGCCCGCGGGTATTCCAAGAATTGTCATGCGGCGCTTTGTGCAGGCATTTCCGGAGAAATGAAAGCGAGCGCCTCGCGTAACACCCATGCATTGGCGCCGGGTTTGACCGCTTCGGAAGCAAGATGCCGGCGGTATGCGCGCGCGCCCGGCTTGCCGCGGAAGGCGCCGAGCAGATGCTTCGTGATATCGTGCAGCCGCTCTCCTCTCGAAAGCTCACGCTCGATATAGGGAATGAGCTTGTCGAAGGCTTCTTCGATGGTTGTGACCGGAGCGGTTTCACCGAAGAACGTTTGGTCGGCGCCGAGCAGAAGCTCGGGAGAATCATAAGCTGCGCGGCCCAGCATCACGCCATCGACGAAAGCGAGGTGTTCTTTCGCATCCGCGAGCGACCCGATGCCGCCGTTCAGAATGATCGGATAATCGCCGAGGCGTTTTTTAAGCCGGAATACGCGATCGTAATTCAGCGGCGGCACTTCGCGGTTCTCGCGCGGACTCAGGCCCTGAAGCCAGGCCTTGCGCGCATGAACGATCAGCGCATCCGAGCCGGCTGCGATCATCGCATTGGCAAACGCGTCGAGCGCCTCTTCCTCATTCTGGTCGTCGATGCCGATACGGCACTTCACAGTGACGGGGATTTTCACCGCCGCTTTCATCGCGCTGACACCATCTGCGACACGCGCGGGCTCCGCCATCAAACACGCGCCGAAGAAACCGCTCTTCACCCGATCCGAAGGACAACCGCAGTTGAGGTTTACTTCGTCATAACCGAGGTCTTCGGCAATCTTGGCGCTCGCGGCGAGATCCTTCGCGTCCGATCCGCCGAGCTGGATCGCGACTGGATGCTCTTCCGTGTTGAATCCCAAGAGCCGCTCACGGTCGCCATGCAGCACCGCACCGGTCGTGATCATTTCTGTATAGAGCCGCGCGCGGCGCGAAAGCAGCCGATGGAAAAACCGGCAGTGCCGGTCAGTCCATTCCATCATGGGGGCCACGGAAAAACGATATGGCGAATTCAAGTTCAATTTATTTGCCTGTTACGCCGCATCGGCCTTGCGGTCGAAGTGTTCGCGCGCGGTGATAATTCTTCCATAATTCGTTTCAGCCCAGCGGACCAGTGTGCCAATCGGCTCCATCAGCGAAGTCCCTAACGGCGTCATGCGGTACTCGACGCTCGGCGGCTGCGTCGGAAATACCGTGCGCGTGATGAGGCCGTTGCGTTGCAGGTCGCGCAACGTTTGCGTCAGCATGCGCTGCGAGATGTCGGGAATCAGGCGGCGCAATTCGCCGAAGCGATAGGGCTTCTCGGAGAGCGCGAGCAGCATCAGCGTGCTCCACTTGTCGCCGATCTGGTCGAGCACCTGCCGCACCGGACAATCGCCGAGGTTCTGCCCGGAGATTTTCTGCGCGCGCAGCACATCCTGAATTTTGCGCGTCGATTTGATCGCCTGTTTCATGTCGGCTCTCTTGATCGATTTCTCTTGGTGGTTCCTGCGAAGTAACCAGCGCCCGATGAACTGCCTTCTTTACGGGGGCTTGTCGATCTCTCATGTAGCTGTGGTCTCTAAAAGAGACCAACCAGCGAATTTGTATATGGGAAGCACGACAATGGCAAACCAGCCCACTCTCCTCGTCACCGGCGCTAGCGGCAATCTCGGCCGCCGCGCCACCGAACTTCTCCTCGAAGCCAAGGCCGGAAAGATCATCGCCGGTACACGCGATCCTTCGAAGCTCGCCGACCTCGCGGCGAAGGGCGCCGAAGTCCGCAAAATCGATTTCGACGATCCGGCGCTCGCAGAAGCGCTCAAGGGCGTAGATCGTCTTCTGCTGATTTCGACCGACGCACTCGACAAGCCTGGCCGCCGTCTCGCGCAGCACCAAGCAGCGATCACGGCTTCGAAAAAAGCCGGTGTCTCGCACATCGTTTATACGTCGATGCCGAAGCCGGAGCCGGGCTCGCCGATCCCGTTTGCGCCGGACCACTACGGCACCGAACAGGCGCTTGAGCAGAGCGGCATCGGCTGGACCGTGCTTCGCAACGGCTGGTACCAGGAAAATCTGTTCCACTCGCTCCCGCAGGTGCTCGCTTCCGGAAAATGGTTTTCGGCAGCAGGCGACGGCAAGGTCGCGCATGTCTCGCGCGAGGACGCAGCTTATGCAGCGGCGGCAGCGCTCGCGGCACAGCCGAACGGAAATTCGCGCTACGACATCACCGGCGCGGAGCTTTTGACGACAAAAGAAATCGCCAAGCTCGCGAGCGAGGCGACCGGCAAGCCAATCGAAGTCGTCAGTGTTTCTGATGAGCAACTCACGCAAGGCATGATCGCGGCGGGAATGCCTGCGTTTCTCGCGCCGGTGTTTGCGAGCTTCGACACCAATACGCGCGCCGGAAATATCGCGATTGCGAGCGACGCGGTGCAGAAGCTCACCGGCAGATAGCCCCGTTCGCTGAAGCAGTTCTTTTCGGCGAACAAGGAAGCGCTGCTGCATGCCCACTAGGCGGAACGGCTCAGAGGGCAGCCCATCAGGGCGCCCTCTGAAGTTTACGCTTTAGGATCGTGCAAATTTTAAGAGCGGTTCTATTTGATGCTGATCTGCGCTTCTGAGAGCCCCAATATAGCGATTTCGCAGGCCGCCTTCTGCAGAGAACTCACCACTACCCCACGTAAACGCCTCGCCGCCCATTCGCTCAACGAGTAGGTCTGCTAACAAGCGAGTATGACGTCCGTTTCCATTCGGGAATGGGTGGATTTGAACAAGGCCGTGATGCAACCGGACAGCAATTTCGTCTGGATCATAAATGGCATGCTCTATCCAATAACTGACATCATCTAGATGCTGAGGCACACGCTGAGAGATTAAGTTGGGTGCAATTCCAAGATTTCGCTCGGTCGTGCGGTAAACGCCCGCCCAGCGCCAGACATCGGCGAACATTCGCCGATGTAGTTCCTTTACGAAATCATCAGTCAGTATTTCTGTTAATTCAACTCGGCTAACGCGTCGTCGAGCCCAGACCGAACCGGCAACAATATTTTCTTGTTCGGCTTCGTTAAGCTCTTCACGATGAGCAATCCAGTTCTGTACTAAACCTTCACGCTCTACTGGTGTGAGAGGCGTGGCGTCAGACGGCTCTTGAAACAATTTTGTCACAACTAGTTCCAGAGATCGCGTTCTCTAAGAATATTTTTTATGTAGTTTTCAATTCGAGTCTCCAAATCAGCATCGCTGGTCTCTTGCGCCTCCAGCTTCATCGTATGCGAAACGCGGCTAAGGTCTCGAAGTGCAATTTTCCTTGCGCGGCTACGAACCATTTCTTCGTGAGAAGAATTTGGAACGAGCGCATATACCAACGTGCAATCAAGTTCGCTTGCGACGCGACGTAAAGTTTCCAGTTGAATTTTTCCGAGC
>JAKFYO010000293.1 GCA_021730825.1 Hyphomicrobiales bacterium | reverse complement strand
GTCAGCGCGCAATGCGCGAAAGCGATGGCGCAAGGCGCGATGAATGCTGCCGGAACCAGTATCGCTGTTTCAATTACAGGAATTGCCGGACCCGGCGGCGGCTCGCCTGAAAAACCGGTTGGGCTTGTCTTCATGGCTTGCGCCAACCGCGAAGGAAAATTTCACGCGCGCGAGTGCCGCTTCGGCGATCTCGGCCGCGATGAAGTGCGCCGCCGCTCGGTGATTGCGGCTTTTGCCTTGATCGAAGAACTCCTGGGCGCGCCGATACAGGCTTAGAATTTTTTCCGGATCAGCGCGCTGATGAGATCCGAGTAATCGTCGGTCCATGGCTGCACGCCTTCCGGCATGACAGGCTGCCATCCCGGCATTCGCGAAAGCCCCGCCAGGTCCTGCCAGTTGCGTGCGAGCGCAGCTACGGCCGCATTCGATTTGTAGTCGTTCACGAGCTTCCTGGCCGACATGTCGGTTTTAACGAGCGTCACCAGACCCTCGCTCGCTCCCACGGCAGCCACGATCCTCGACAATTCGAGATGGCGGTTGGAGATATGCATCACGATTACGCCGTTAGGCTTGAGGCGCGCGAGATAACCCGCAACCGCCTCGCGCGTGAGCAGATGCGCCGGGATCGCGTCGGATGAAAATGCATCGAGCACGATCAGGTCATATTGCGTTGCCGAGGCCGAAAGTGTGAGGCGCGCGTCACCTAGCACGATCGGCATGTCCGGCGCACAGCTTGCGATAAAACGAAAGCGCTGCGGATCGCGAGCTAACCGCACGACTTCAGGATCGATCTCAAAAAATGTCCAGCTCTCGCCGGGTTCGCGATAGCAGGCAAGGCTGCCGGTCCCTAACCCGACTGCGGCGACACTCGTAAGCTTTCCGCGCGCGGCGCGCGTCGCGAGAATCGTCTCCGAGATCGGTCCGCCGCGGTAATAATAAGTCAGCGGCTCGGCGCGACCGGTAACAGGCGAGCCGTCTGCATTTTTGATTTTGTCCGCACCGTGGATCGTGGTGCCGTGAAACAGCAGCCGGTACGCGCCGTCGGCAGAGTCGGCAACTTTATGCACGCCGAAGAAACTGCGTGTCGTCTCGACACTCGCCTGCCCCGGCTGCCACAGGCCGCTCAACGCGAACGCGAGCACAACCAACCCGAACATGCGCGCTGGATTGGCTTTGGAAAAAAGAATCCCTACTGCGAGAGCAATCAGCGGCACCTGGAATGCAACCATCCAGCTGATCGGGATACGAACTTCCGCGAAGTAATGAACGACGAGAAGGATAAACGACAGCGCTAACGGCAACGACATTGCGCGCAACGCGCTTCTCACGCCGCTGGAGAATGCCCCCGGTAAGGCAAGCACCGCGGCCGCGACCAGAATCGGGTACTCCGTGGTGCTCGAAAATACATTCGGCGCGATCAGCCCGGTAAACACACCGCCGACGACCCCGCCAATCGATGTCGCCAGATAAAAATCAGTAAGACGTTCCGGCGCCGGCCGCAGACGATAAAGCTCCCCGTGGCAAAGCAGCGTCAGGATAAAAAACGCAACCAGATGCAGGACGATGGTAACAACCCAGAATGCTTTCTCGCCTCCGAGCATGCTGATTGCGAGCGGCGCAACCAGATACGGAACGACACGCGCGACGGTCGCGTGCGAGATCCATGGCTTGTCGTTGAACACGGCGACGAAAGTCAGAAGATAAAGCGCAAGCGGAACGACCCAGAGAAACGGCGCCGCCGCGACATCCGTGCTGATGTAAGCGGTGACCGCGACAACAAGGCCCGCAGGAATAGCCGCAAGCGCAATCCAGGCAAGGCGCGAACCAAGCGCCGGCTTCTCGATCGCAACACGCGTCTCAGGCTTCGCTGCAACTCCGGAGGCTACGACCAAAGCGCAAAGCGCGATCAGAATGGCAAGCAGCGCGAACACCGCGGCCCACGTTGCGGTTTGCTGATGCAGGGTTAGTAAAGGCTCCAGCAGCACCGGATAGGTAAGCAGTGCCGCGAACGAGCCGAGATTTGACGCCGCATAAAGCACATAAGGATTTGAAGCGCGCGAATGCCCGCTCGATGCGAACCAACGCTGCAAGAGCGGCGCGCTCGCAGCCAACGCCGTAAACGGCAGCCCGATCGAAACGGCAAACAGCGCGAGCAGCCAGAACTCGATGTTCTCCGAAGGCGGAGAACCGAAGCCGCCGGCAATACCGAGCGGCAGAGACAAAGCTGCGAGACCGAGCAGGCCGAGGTGAATGAGCGCACCATGCCGGGGCGGAAGTTTCGTCAGCCAATGCGCGTAGGCGTAGCCGGCCAAGAGCGCCGCCTGGAAGAAAACCATCGCGACCGACCAGATCGCCGGAGCGCCGCCGAGCTTTGGCAGCACCATTTTCGTGAACATCGGCTGCACGGCAAAAAGCAGCAGCGCGGACACGAACAGCGTCACCGCAAAGATCGCGGGAGCATGACGAAAGAGGCGGGACAGGCCGCCTTGGCGGCTTATTGTGGCTTCAATGGCGGACATGCGGCTCGCGGGACTGATCAAAATGGACCCGGCGATGCTTAGCGGGAATCTCTTAAATTGCGTTTACGAGGCTTAAACCGCCTGTTCCCGATAGATTTTATCCGCCCGTTTCTCGAAGGCCTCGGCAAAGCGCCGGAACGCGGAATCGAACAAGGCCCCCATCACCATCCCGAGCATCTTCGACTTGAACTCATAGGCGATGAAGAAATCGACCTCCGATAACTTCTCGCCTTCGGGGCGGAAGCGCCAACGGTTTTCCAGATGCGAGAACGGCCCGTCGAGATATTCGACCAGGACCGCGAGCTTCGGCCGATCGATGGTGACCCGGCTCGAAAAGGTTTCGCGGATTACTTTGTAGGCGACCGTCATGTCGGCGATGACGATCTCGACTCCTTCCGCCTCACCGCTGCGTTTTCGGACATGCAGGCTCTCGCACATCGGCACGAACTCAGGATAACGCTCGACGTCGGCGACAAGATCTAACATCTTCGCCGCCGAGTGCTTCACACGGCGCGTGGTGCGGTAGGAATGCATCGAAGTCAGCCGCGCTTATGCGCGGTCTCGCGGGCCGCGCGAAGCTTTATGAAATCGTCGCCCGCGTGATACGACGAGCGCGTCAGCGGCGACGACGACACCATCAGGAAGCCTTTTGCGCGGGCGATTGAGGCAAAGTTCTCGAATTCGTCCGGCGTCACGTAGCGCGCAACCGGATGATGCTTCCGGCTCGGCTGGAGATACTGGCCGATGGTGATGAAGTCGACTTCCGCCGAGCGCAGGTCGTCCATCACCTGCAAGACTTCGTTTCGCTCTTCGCCGAGACCGACCATGATGCCGGACTTCGTGAACATGCGCGGGTTCAGTTCCTTCACTTGCTGCAAGATGCGCAGCGAGTGGAAGTAGCGCGCACCGGGGCGAACCGGCAGATAAAGCGACGGCACCGTTTCCAGGTTGTGGTTGAAGACGTCGGGTGCTGCATCGACAACGACTTCCAGCGCGCCATCCTTGCGCAGGAAATCAGGCGTCAGCACTTCGATTGTGGTTTCCGGTGTCGCCGCGCGAATTGCGCGAATGACTTTCGCGAAATGATCAGCGCCACCATCGGCCAGATCGTCACGGTCAACCGAAGTTACGACGACATGCTTAAGCCCGAGGTTCGCGGTTGCTTCCGCGACTTTCTGTGGCTCGTCTGCGTCCAGCGCGCCAGGCAGACCTGTCTTCACGTTACAGAACGAGCAGGCGCGCGTGCAAGTGTCGCCCATAATCAAGAACGTCGCGTGCTTTTGCGCCCAGCACTCGCCGATGTTCGGGCACGAGGCTTCCTCGCATACAGTGTGCAATCCGTTGGCCCGCACGAGACGCGCCGTTTCGCCGAACGCGCCCGGACCCGGCGCTCGCACGCGGATCCAGTCCGGTTTCGGCAGAAAGGAAGTATCCGCCCGGTGCGCCTTCTCGGGATGGCGCGGCCGGGCGTTCTTCTTCAGCGTATCGATGACGACGGCCATATTGCTCCGTTGTCTCACATTGCCGAGCGGCGGCTCTGGATAGCGCGCCACACGAAAATCAGAATGACCGCGCCGATGCTGGCCGCGATCAGCCCGCGCCAGAAACCGAATACCTGAATCTGCGCGACTTCCGCGAGCTTGTTGCCGACGAATGCGCCGGCGACACCGACGATCAGGTTGGTGAACAGGCCGTGGTTGCTGGAGGTCACTTTCTCCGCGATCCAGCCGGCGATGATGCCGATGATCAGCGTCAGGAAAAAACCGGTGGTCGGGTTGCCGAGCAGCGTTTGTGCGTCGTTCATCGTGTCACCTCACTGTTAAAAACGCGTCGAGTCGATCATACATGAATCACGCGCCCATAGGCATCCATGACGCTCTCATGCATCATTTCGGAGAGCGTGGGATGCGGGAACACCGCGTGGATCAGTTCTTCTTCCGTGGTCTCCAGATTCATCGCGATCACGAAGCCCTGGATCAGCTCTGTCACTTCCGCGCCGATCAGGTGCGCGCCGAGCAGTTCGCCGGTTTTCTTGTCGAAGATGGTTTTGACGAGACCCTCGGCCTCGCCAAGCGCAATCGCCTTGCCATTGCCCGCAAACGGAAAGCGTCCAATGCGGACTTCGCGGTTCTGCTCTTTTGCCTTCTTCTCGGTGAGGCCGACAGACGCGATCTGCGGATGGCAATACGTGCAGCCGGGGATTTTGTTCTTGTCCATCGCGTGCGGCTTCAGGCCTTTGATCGCTTCGACACAGATCACGCCCTCATGCTCCGCTTTGTGGGCAAGCATCGGCGGGCCCGCGACATCGCCGATTGCGTAGATGCCTGCGACATTCGTCTTACCATAGCTGTCGGTGACGATCGTGCCGCGATCGGTTTTCACACCGAGCGCTTCCAGCCCAAGGTTTTCGATATTGCCGACGACGCCGACCGCCGAAATCACGCGCTCGAATTCGACGCTTTGCGTTTTCCCTTTGCCGTCGTCGATGGTGGCAACCACCGAGTTCGCTTTCTTGTCTAACTTGGTCACCTTCGCGCCGGTCAGAACCTTGATGCCCTGCTTCTCGAAACGCTTTCGCGCCAACCCTGCGATCTCTTCGTCTTCGACCGGCAGAATCTGCGGGAGCAACTCGACGACCGTCACTTCCGAACCCATCGTGCGGAAGAATGACGCGAACTCGATTCCGATCGCGCCCGAGCCGACAACGAGCAGCGACTTCGGCATTTTTTCGGGAACCATCGCCTCGAAATAAGTCCAGACCAGTTTTTTGTCCGGCTCGATTCCAGGCAGCACCCGCGGACGAGCGCCGGTCGCAATAATAATGTGCTTGGCTTGATAAGTACCCGCGCTCTTTCCCGTTACGGTCACGGTGCCGGGCTTTGCGATCTTGGCTTCGCCATCGATCACCGTGATCTTGTTCTTCTTCATCAGGAAGCCGACGCCGCCGTTCAACTGCTTCGAGACTGCGCGCGAGCGCGCAACGACTGCCGCCGCGTCGAAGGAGACATTCGAAGCCGAGAGGCCATAGTCCTTGGCATGCTGCATGTAGTGATAGATTTCGGCGGAGCGAAGGAGTGCCTTCGTGGGAATGCAGCCCCAGTTCAGGCAGATGCCGCCGAGATGGGAGCGCTCGACGACCGCGGTCTTCAGGCCAAGCTGCGCCGCCCGGATCGCGGCGACATAACCGCCGGGGCCGCCACCGATAATCAGCACATCGAAGTTGGTCTCAGCCATGTTGCAGTGCCCACTTTATTTCGGATGGGCATTTAGCAGGCAAATCCCCCTGCCGTCAGCCACTGTGCGGGACAGCTGCCGTGACAGTTCCGCATGGGCAATTCTACAGCCAAAACCCTTGTGCCAGCCGCCCGCGCCCGCGTACCCTCGCCCCCAACTAAAACAAGGGCGGCCAAAGAGTCGTCCATATATCGGGGAGAACGCTATGAAAGGTTTCAAGACCACGGCTGCGCTCGCAATGGGCATTGCCGTCGCCATCGCCACGCCTGCCGCTGCGCAGGAAGTTCGCCTCATGACGGGCCCGCAGGGCGGCGTCTGGGTGCCGCTCGGTGGCCAGTTGAAGGATCTCTGGGAGAAAGCGATCCCCGGACTCAAGATACAGAACCTGCCGGGCGCAGGCATCGCGAACGTTCGCGGCGTCGAAGAGAAGAAGGCTGAAATCGGTTTCGGCAACTCGATCTCGACGGTCGATGCGCTCGCCGGCCGCGAGCCCTTCAACAAGCCGCACAAGAACGTCTGCAATATCGCAACGCTCTATCCGCAGTACTTCCAGGTACTCGTGCGCACCGACGCGAACATCAAGTCGGTCGCCGACCTCAAGGGTAAGTCCATCACCACCCAGCAGCGCGGCAACACCGGCGAGTTGATCACTCGCCAGCTCCTGCAAGTACACGGCCTCACCTATAACGACGTGAAAATGAGCTATGTGTCCTACACGGACTCGGTCTCGCAGATGCAGGACGGCCACGCGGTCGCCTTTACGCTCGGCACGACCATTCCCGCAGGCTCTGTGCTCGACCTCGCTACCGCCCGCGATGTCACGCTGCTCGATCTCTCCTCGAGCCTTGCCGGCATGAAGAAGCTGAACCCCGGTTATACGCTCGTCAACGTCCCGGCGAAGACCTATCCGAAGAACGACAAGGACACGCAAGTGATCGGCTATGCGACCCACGTCGTCGCGAGCTGTGATCTGCCGGAGCAGGTCGTTTACACAATGACCAAGACGATTGCGCAGAACATTCCTACGCTCGCGACCGTCAACAAGGCGATGGCCGGTCTTACGCCTAAGGGTATGGCGGAAGACATCGGCATCCCGTTCCACAAGGGTGCCGCGCGGTTCTACAAAGAATCGGGCGTGAACGTCGTCACCAACTAAGTTCGTAACCAAGCGGCGCGGAGAAAATCCGCGCCGCTATCGCGTTCGGCGGCACCCATGAGCACCACGACTGCAACTCCCCCGCTGTTCAGCCATGCGGGACTGTTTCGCACCGCCGTCGTGATCATTTCGCTGGCGATGGGGCTCTATCACCTCGGCGTTATCGTACTCGGCTCCGCCGAGGCGCTGACATTCCGCGGCATGCACGTGCTGTTCGCAATGGTGTTGACGCTGCTGCTTTACGGCACCTTCGCGCATAAAGACGGCTCGCCGCCGAAGATGGTCGACTATTTGGTTGTCGCGATCGGCATCGCGCCGGTGATCTATATCATCTGGAACCAGCGCTACATCGACGAGCGCATCCCGTTTGGCATCGATCCGATGACCACGACCGAGGTCGTGCTTTCGGTAATCATGATCGCCGCCGTGCTCGAGGCTACGCGTCGCGTGATCGGCCTCGCGCTTCCGATCACCGCCGCGATTTTCCTGGCGTTTGCATTCTACAAGTTCGGCAAAGAGCCGACGAGAATTCTGGAACAAGTCTACCTCGGCACCGAAGGCATCTTCGGAATTCCGATCTCCGTCTCCGCGACTTATGTGCTGATCTTTGTCCTGTTCGGCAGTTTCATGGAGCGCACCGGAACCGGCCAGCTATTCATGGACTTTGCGATGTCGCTCACGGGCCATACCGCGGGTGGCCCAGGAAAAGTTTCCGTCGTCAGTTCGAGTTTGTTCGGCACAATCTCCGGAAGCGCGGTCGCCAATGTCATGGTCGATGGGCCGATCTCGATTCCTCTGATGAAGCGAACCGGTTTCCCCGCGCATTTCGCAGCCGGCGTCGAAGCGACCGCATCGACGGGCGGGCAGATCATGCCGCCGATCATGGGCGCGGCCGCATTCCTGCTCGCGCAGAACTTACAGGTCGGCTACGCGCAGGTCGTGGTCTGGGCCGTTATTCCGGCGATCCTTTATTACGTCGCCTGCTTCTGTGCCGTTCACTTCGAAGCAAAACGGCACGGTATTCTCGGCGTTCCACGCTCCGAGTTGCCGAAGCTGCCGCTAGTGTTGGTCGAGCGCGGTCACCTGTTCATGCCGGTGTTGATCATTCTGGTCGTTATGTATTCGGGTTACAGCGCGCCGCTTGCTGCCCTTGCCGGCACCTTGTTGTGTTTCCCGATGGCATGGTGGGGGCCGCGTGCGCTGCTCGCCTATCCGGTACTGAAAGTGCTTTCGGTCATCGCGCCGCCGGTGATTGCCGCAATCCCATCCGTGCCGTTCCTGAAATTCAGGGCCACCGACGATTTGTGGACAGCAGTCACGAATTTGCTCGACGGCCTGCCGGCGTACACGCCGTTTCATCCCATTATCGAGGCGGCGATTTTCGCCGCCGTCATTCTGGCCTGGCACCGTTCCGTCCGTCATAGCATCGTGCTGCTGCCGATTCATGGCATGTCGATTATCGAAGCTTTCGTCGATGGTGCGAAGAATGCGCTCGGCGTCGCGATGGCTTGCGCCTGTGCGGGCATCGTAATCGGCATCGTAAACTTGACCGGCATCGGCATCGACTTCACGCAGTTCGTCGTCGGCCTTTCGAAGGACTATCTCCTGCTTGCGCTGATCGCGACCATGATTGCCGCGATCGTACTTGGCATGGGTATGCCTACAACGCCCGCTTACATCATTCTGACGGCGCTGCTGATTCCGGCGATCATCAAGCTTGGCGTGCGCGAAGAAGCCGCGCATATGTTCGCGCTATACTTCGCAGTGCTTTCGGCGATAACGCCGCCGGTCGCGCTCGCGGTATTCGCGGCAGCGGGCATTGCGAAGGCCGACTTATGGAAAAGCGGCTGGGCGGCGGTAAAGGTCGGCGCCGCCGGATTTATCGTGCCGTTCATGTTTGTCTACGAACCGGCGCTCCTCATGATCCACGATAGCTGGTTCTGGATCGTCTATCGTTTCGCGCTCGCGTTCCTCGGGATCGCGCTGCTTGCGGGCGGGCTGCACGGTTATTTTCTGTCGCGCGCGAGCATGTGGCAACGCGCATTACTCGCAGGAGGCGGACTGATGCTGGTTGCGCCTTACGTCTGGACGGACATCGCAGGCTTCGCGATCTGTGGCTTTGTCCTCGCCGTGCAGTGGGTGGAGCGCAAGAAGGTACTCTCGGCCGCGAAAACTTAAAGCCGCGTCGTCGCACTCCGCACACAATCGGCGTTCATGACGCCGAACATGTCGTCGGCTTTGTCGAACAGCTTCGACGTGTCGCCGGTTGGCGTCTTGTGCGCGAGATCGACGATACGCGCGAGTTCGTTCGACAACGCCGTGTATTGCGCCCTCTTCTCCTCGCCTTGAAAATTGGCGAGAAAAGTACCGAGCGCCGCGAAGCGGCTTATCGTATTCAGCGCTTCCGAAGAGGCCGCGATCACGTAAGGCGAGTTAGGGTTTTTCTCGCGCTCCAGCGCGGACGCCAGCGCCCCGGTCCGGTACTTGATCTGAAAATAGACGTCGATGAGGTCCTTGCAGGTACGCGCCGTCTCGCCGCGCGAGACGCTGGTCTGGATCAGTTCGACATAGCGGGTGTTCAGATAAGCCTGATACATCGTGGCGACCAGCGAGAGCGCCGCGACGAAGAACGAAATATACGCGAATATGTTTGCGTTGCCTTTGGATTCAGCCATTGCCGGGACCCTTCATGCCGAGTCCCGCGACTATATCATGCCATCAGCGAGAGCGGTTTCTCGATTGCCTCGCGGAATGCGGCGAGGAGTTGAGCCCCAAGCGCCCCGTCAACCGCACGATGATCGCAGGAAAGGGTCACGGTAATCACGTCCGCTGCCACCACCTCGCCGTCACGAACCACGGCCCGTTTCTCGCCCGCGCCTACAGCCAGAATGGTCGCATGCGGCGGGTTGATGACCGCCGCGAAGTCTTTGACGCCATACATGCCGAGGTTTGAGATCGCGGTGGTGCCGCCCTGGTATTCGGTCGGCTTCAGCTTCTTCGTTTTCGCCCGCGCAGCGTAGTCTTTCATCTCGTTCGAGATCGCGGAGAGCGATTTTCCTTCGGCATGACGGATCACCGGCGTGACCAGTCCGCCGGGGATCGCGACTGCAACACCGATATCGGAATGCTTGTGCTTCAGCATCGCGCCTTCGGTCCAGGTCGCATTGGCGTCCGGCACTTTCTGCAACGCTACCGCCATCGCCTTGATCACAAAGTCGTTCACGGAGAGTTTGAAGGCCGGCTTGCCGTCCTTCTCCGGCGCGGTCGCGTTGATCTCTTCGCGGACACGCAAGAGCGAGCCGATGTCGCAGTCGGCGGTCAGGTAGAAATGCGGAATTGTGAGCTTCGACTCGAGCAGGCGCCGCGCAATGGTCTTGCGCATGGAGTCATGCGGCACGCTCTCGAACGAGCCGTCTTCGTAAAGCGCGCGGATTTGATCGTCGCTCGGAACCGAGACGCCCGGCATCGTGCCGCCGGATGGCGCAGAGGTGCCGCGCAACTGCGCGCCGCCGGATTTCGCGGATTCGATATCGCGGGCGATGACGCGGCCATGCGGGCCTGTCCCGCTGACGCGCGAAAGATCGATGCCCGCGTCTTTCGCCAGCCTGCGTGCAAGCGGTGAAGAGAATACGCGGCCGCCACTACCATTGGCCTTCGGCGCAGCGGGTGCCGGTGCCGCAGCTTGCGGTGCGGGCGCGCTCGTCGGTTTGGGGGCATCTGCTTTCGGAGCCGCAGCCTGCGGCTTCGGAGCACTCGGCGTTGCCTTCGCTGCAGCGCTCGCGTCTTCGCCTTCCTCCGCGAGAAC
>JAKFYO010000306.1 GCA_021730825.1 Hyphomicrobiales bacterium | reverse complement strand
GAACTTGTTGATCCACGGCGGCACGATCACGAGCGGAACGGCAAGTACCGTCTCGGTCGTGGGCGCGTATTGAATGACCTGAATGAGATCGTTCTCGAACACGATCTTGCCGGGCGTGGTCGCGAGATTTTTGCCGACTTCAAAGAGGGAAGAGTCGGACTGGCGGATGCGGAGGTCGCCTTTGCCTGCCTCGATATCTTCGGTCAGCATCTGCATTCCGCGCACGAGATTTTCGCCGGACGAGCCGAGCGTCTCGCGGAAGAGTTCGGGATTGGTCAGCACGAAGTTCGAAGGCGAGACCGCGTTCGAAATCTGCTTCACATAGAATTCTGCTTTGCGCTTGGTGTGGTCGTCGATGCCTTCGGCTTCGCGCACCATGCGCTCCGCCCATTCGGTGGTGAGCAGGTAAGCCTGCTTCAGCGCGTCGAAGAACGGGTTGCTGTTCCAGTCGGGATCCGAGAAGCGGCGGTCTTTGGGGTCGGCGGCTCTAACGGGGTCCGTGTTCTCGCCGGCCATGCGCTTTACGGTCATGGCCCAGAGGTCCATGTAGCCTTTGGCGAGCGAAGTCTGGGCCGCGGCCGCGCGTTGCGGATCGGACAGCCAGAATTCCGCGACTTGGTTAAGCGTTTTGAAGATGTCGACCATCTCTTCGGCTTTGGCGTCGCCGAAGTCTTGGCTCTCGCGCGGCTTCAGATAGGCGGCAAGAGCCTTGCCGCCCTGTTCCATGACGCGGGCGAGATTCCGGGCAAACACTTCCGGATCGACGGCCCGCGGCGTCTCGACGCCAGGTTTGGGCTTGTCGTCCATTTCGCGTTTACTCCCTGCAATGGGTCGAGCGGCTAGGGTGCCGCGCTCGGGGTGACCCCGCTTCTGCCATAATAGGCAGCGACAGAGGCCACTGCCATAGAATCAAGACGTTTGGGTTATTGAGGGGCAGCCGTTGAAGGTTGTTGGGTCCAAGGTCGCTAAAAATGCTTGCCGCGCCGCAGCACTGGCGGCGGCAATCGCCGTAGGCGGTTGCGCCAGCGGCGACGTACCCGTGCCCTTCATGGACCTCTCGATGCCTTCGATTCCGGTGATTCCGGCCAGTAACCCGGTCTCGAACCCGGCCAATACCCCGCAGTCCTTCCCGGCGATTGCTCCTCCGGCCGAGCGGTCGGAAGAGGCGCCGGTGATGAACGACGTCGAGCGCATCAAGCTCGAAGACGAGCTCCGCAAGATGAGCACCGAGCGCGAAGCGCAGGTCAAAGCACGGATTCTCCGAGCTAATTAGCGCTGCCCGGCGCGCGTAAAAGCCGTGCAATTCCCGTCCTTTCGGTGCTATTAGCCCCGCATGAATCGTGGCCCGCGTGAACCCAAAAGGGGCCAGTTTTCAGAGAACCGCCATGTCTGACTTTCATCGCATCAAGCGTTTGCCGCCTTACGTATTCGAGAGCGTGAACCGGGTGAAGGCCGCCGCGCGCAACGCAGGCGCCGACATCATCGATTTAGGCATGGGCAACCCGGATTTGCCGGCGCCCGCGCATGTCATCGAGAAGCTGAAAGAGACCCTCGGTAAGCCGCGCACCGACCGCTACTCCGCCTCCAAGGGTATTCCGGGTTTGCGCAAGGCGCAGGCCGCCTATTACGAGCGCCGCTTCAACGTGAAGCTGAACCCGGACACGCAGGTGGTCGCGACCTTGGGTTCCAAGGAAGGTTTTGCCAACGTCGCGCAGGCGATCACGGCACCCGGCGACGTCGTGCTGGTGCCGAACCCGAGCTATCCGATCCACGCTTTCGGCTTCCTGATGGCCGGCGGCTCGATCCGCGCCGTGCCGAGCGAGCCGGGGCCAGAGTTTTTCCACGCGCTCGAACGCGCGGTGGTGCATTCCATTCCGAAGCCGATCGCGGTTGTGATCTGCTATCCGTCGAATCCGACTGCGATGGTCGCCGATTTAGAATTTTATCGCGACGTGGTCGCGTTCGCGAAGAAGCACGAAATCCTCGTGCTCTCCGATCTCGCTTACGCCGAAGTTTATTTCGACGACAATCCGCCGCCGTCGGTGCTGCAGGTACCGGGCGCAATGGATGTCACCGTCGAATTTACGTCGATGTCGAAGACGTTCTCGATGGCCGGCTGGCGCATGGGCTTTGCGGTCGGCAACGAGCGCGTGATCGCGGCACTCTCGCGCGTCAAATCCTATCTCGATTACGGCGCGTTCACGCCGGTGCAGGTCGCGGCGACGGCAGCGCTCAACGGCCCGGAAGAGTGCATCGTTGAGATGCGCAACATGTACAAAACGCGCCGCGACGCGATGGTGGATTCATTCACCCGCGCAGGCTGGGAAATTCCGTCGCCGAAGGCTTCGATGTTCGCCTGGGCGCCGATCCCGGAACGCTTCCGTCCGCTCGGCAGCGTCAAGTTCGCGGAACTGCTCGTCGAGAAGGCGAGCGTCGCGGTGGCGCCGGGCATCGGCTTCGGCGAGCACGGCGACGATTATGTTCGTCTTGCGCTGGTCGAGAACGAGCAGCGCATCCGTCAGGCCGCGCGCAACGTGCGCAAGTTCCTCGACAGCGCGGATACCATTCTGCACAACGTCGTTCCGCTCGCAGCTAGAGGCTGACTTATGGAAGCCCCGCTGCGCGTCGGTCTCGCCGGTCTCGGCACTGTCGGTTCGGCGGTGGCGGGCATGTTACTCCGCACGCGCGACAAACTCGCCGCACGTGCCGGACGCCCGATCGATCTGGTCGCGGTCGCCTCGAAAGATCCGCCGCGCGACCAGAGCCTCGATCTCTCGCAGATCAAGAATGGTGCTGATCCTGTCGCGCTGGCGAAGGGCGAGGGCATCGATGTCTTCGTCGAGCTGATGGGCGGCTACGGCGACCCGGCGAAGGCGTCGGTCGAAGCCGCACTCGGCATCGGCCGCTCAGTGGTGACCGCGAATAAAGCGCTGATCGCGAAACACGGCACTGCGCTGATCAAGCTCGCGGAAAAGCACAACGCCGCCTTCAACTTCGAAGCCGCGGTAGGCGGCGGCATTCCGATTATCAAGACGCTTCGCGAAGGCTTGGGCGGCGCGGAAGTTTCGCGCGTCTACGGAATTCTGAACGGCACCTGCAATTACATCCTGACGACGATGCAGAAAGAGGCACGCTCCTTTGAGGATTGTCTGAAGGAAGCGCAGAAGCTCGGCTATGCCGAAGCCGATCCGACCTTCGACATCGGCGGCTTCGACACCGCGCACAAGATTGCAATTCTCGCGAGCCTCGCCTTCGGCGCGGAAGTGGATAGCGATGCGGTATATGTAGAAGGCATTCAGTCGATCACGCTCGACGATCTCCGCGCGGCCGACGATCTCGGCTATCGCGTGAAGTTGCTGGGTGTCGCGGTGAAAACCGATACCGGCGTAGAGCAGCGAGTGCATCCGACCATGGTGCCGAAAGGTTCTGTCATCGGTGAAATCGACGGTGTCACGAATGCCGTCGCAATCAATTCCGACGCGCTCGACCTCACGCTGGTCGGTCCGGGCGCCGGTGGTGCTGCGACCGCGTCTGCCGTTGTTGCCGATCTTGTCGATCTTGCGAGCGGACGCCGGGTCGCGCCGTTCGGGCGTGGTGCCGCGAAACTTACGAAGGCTTTGCGCGCGCCGATGCAGGATCATCAGGGCGGCTATTACATTCGTCTTGCCGCGGTCGATAAGCCGGGTACGGCAGCGACCATCGCCGGCCGCATGGCCGAGCAGGGCATTTCGCTGGAATCGATCGTGCAGCATCGCCGCGACAAGAAGCAGTCGTCGGATGCGCCGGCACCCGTGATTTTGATTACTTATGCGACCAATGAAGACGCGATGCGCAACGCGCTGAATGCAATCAAAAAAGACGGAGTGCTTGCGGAAGTGCCGCAAGTCATCCGCATCGAAAAGAACTGAGGGAAGAAATGGCGAAGCAGGCTAACCCGGCGGTCGAAGTTCAGCCGGATCTTTTCATCGAGCGAATTCTCTCCATGGAAATCGCGCGCGTCACCGAACGCGCGGCGGTCTCGGCTGCGCGCCTGCGCGGCCGCGGCGATGAGAAGGCGGCGGATCAGGCCGCGGTCGATGCGATGCGGCGCGAACTGAACAAGCTCCCGATTCAGGGCACGGTTCGTATCGGCGAGGGCGAGCGCGACGAAGCGCCGATGCTTTTCATCGGCGAAGAAGTCGGGAACAAAAAAGGTCCGCTGGTCGATATCGCGGTGGACCCGCTGGAGGGCACCACGCTCTGCGCGAAGAACATGCCGGGTTCTATCGCCGTGATGGCGATGGCCGAAGGCGGCACGTTGCTCAACGCGCCAGACGTTTACATGGACAAGATCGCGATCGGGCCGGGCTTTTCGAAAGGCTTGATCGATCTCGACGCGTCGCCTGCCGACAACATCAATGCGCTGGCCAAAGCCAAGGGCGTGAAGCCGAACGAAATCACGGCGCTGATCATGGATCGCCCGCGCCATGCGGAATTGATCAAGGCAACCCGCGCCACCGGGGCGTCCGTGGCGCTCATCACCGACGGCGACGTTGCCGGCGTCATTCACACCACCGACCCGGACGAAACCGGCATCGACATCTATCTCGGCATCGGCGGCGCGCCGGAAGGCGTGTTGGCTGCGGCAGCGCTCCGCTGCATCGGCGGTCAGATGCAGGGCCGTCTTATTTTCGCGAACGACGAGCAGCGCGCCCGCGCGGCAAAGATGGGCGTGAAAGACCCGAACAAGAAATACGACATGAGCGAGATGGTGCGCGGCGACTGCCTGATCGCGGCAACCGGCGTCACCACCGGCTCGATGTTGCGCGGCGTTGAATTCAAGGGCGACCGCATCTTCACGCACACGGTCGTCATGCGCTCGGTCACCGGCACCACGCGCTGGATCGAAGCCGAGCATCGCCAGCTCGAAAAATTCCACCTGTGATGACAAAGCCCGCCGTTCTCATTCGCGAGATCGGCGCGGACGAGCGCTCCGCGTGGGAGCCGCTCTGGCAGGGCTATCTGCAATTCTACGAGTCGTCGCAGGCGAAAGACGCCACCGATGAAACCTGGCGCCGCATTCACGACCCGAAAGAACCGATGTTCGCGCTCGGCGCTTATGTCGACGGCAAGTTGCTGGGCATTGTGCAGTATCTCTTTCACCGCTCGTTCTGGACCACCGGCGACTACTGCTATTTGCAGGACTTGTTCGTGGCGAACGACACGCGCGGGCTCGGTCTTGGCCGCGCGCTCATCGAGGCGGTTTACGACAAAGCCAAAGAGAAGGGCGCGAGCCGTGTCCACTGGCTGACGCAGGAGAGCAATAAAACCGCGCGCCTCTTGTACGACAACATCGCCGACCGCTCCGGCTTCATTCAGTACCGGAAGCTGCTTTAATTCGTCATGCCCGGCTTTATGCCGGGCATCCACGCCTTCACCGTATCGACGCGGGAAAGGCGTGGATGGCCGGGACAAGCCCGGCCATGAAGATGTAAATGTCACCCATGACCGAATCCCGCGCATTCCTGAATGTCGAGCGCTCCGTATCGGGCCGCATCTGGCGCGATAGGCTTGACTTGCGCACGACGCAACTGGCTACCGCGATCGGCCAGCGCAACGGATTGCCGGAATTGCTCTCGCGCATTCTGGCCGGGCGCGGGATCGCTCCCGATGAGGTCGAGAACTTTCTCGACCCGACGATCCGCAAACTGATGCCCGATCCGAACGTCATGACTGATATGGAACGGGCGGCCGCACGCATCGCGGATGCCGTACAGCACTCCGAGGAAATCGCGATCATCGGCGACTATGACGTCGATGGCGCGACCTCGACCGCATTGATGGTGCGCGTGCTGCGCGCGGCGGGGTCGGACCCGTTCTTCCACATTCCGGACCGCATGTTCGAAGGCTACGGGCCGAACGTCGAAGCGATCCGCAATCTGGAAGCGAAAGGCGCGTCGTTGCTGATCACGCTCGACTGCGGCACCACGAGCGCGGAAGCGCTGGGCGAGGCGAGCAAGCTCGGCCTCGATGTCGTGGTGGTCGATCATCATCAGGCCGGCGAGAAACTTCCCGTCGCGGCGGCACTCGTGAACCCGAACCGCGAGGACGATCTCTCAGGCCTCGGCTATCTCTGCGCGGCGGGGCTCACCTTCATGACCTGCGTGGCGCTGGTGCGCGAGTTGCGCTCGCGCGGCCACTGGAACGGCACGCGCGCCGAACCCGATCTCTTGCAACTGCTCGATCTCGTGGCACTCGGCACTGTTGCCGATGTCGTGCCGCTGAAAGGGTTGAACCGCGCCTTCGTGACGAAGGGCCTGATCTCGCTTCGTAACCGCGAGAACCACGGCTTGCGTGCGCTGATGGACGCGGCGAAGCTCGAAGGTCCGCCGGAAGCATGGCATCTCGGATTTCTGCTTGGCCCGCGCATCAACGCTGGCGGGCGCATCGGTGACGCGACACTCGGCACGAAATTGCTCACCACGAACGATCCGGCGGAAGCAAACGCAATCGCGCAGAAGCTCAATCAGTTGAATATCGAGCGCCAGTCGGTCGAGAAACAAACGCTCGAGCAGGCCGAAGCAGAGGCTTATGCGTCGTTAGGTCATGACGAGCAGGGCGCGGTGGTGATCGCAAGCGGCGACGGCTGGCATCCCGGTGTTGTCGGCCTTGTCGCCGCGAGGCTCAAAGAACGCTTCTCACGGCCCGCATTCGCGATTGCGATGCTGGGCGATCAGGGCACTGGTTCGGGTCGTTCCATTCCGGGCGTCGATCTCGGCCGTGCGGTGCGCGGCGCGGTGGAAGAAGGGTTGCTAGTCAAAGGCGGCGGTCACGCGATGGCCGCGGGCCTGACCGTCACCCGCGACAAGCTCGGCGACCTTCGCGCGTATCTGGAAGCGAAATTGCGCGAGGCAGTCGAAACCGCGCGGCATGAAGATTGTCTCGAGATTGATGCCGCAATCACTGCACGCGGCGCGAACGGTGAGCTCTTCAAGATGATCGAACGCGCGGGGCCATTCGGCTCCGGCAATCCCGAACCGGTCTTCGCGCTGCCCGCGCATGTCGTCGCTTTTGCCGATCCGGTCGGCCAAAATCACGTGCGCGTGCGGCTGCGCTCGAACGACGGCGCGATGATCTCAGGAATAGCATTTCGTGCGATGGACCGCCCGCTTGGGCAGGTGCTGTTGGGTGCGCGAGGGTCAGCCCTGCATGTCGCGGGCACGCTCACGGTCAACCGCTGGCAGGGCCGCGAAACCATCGAGATGCGGATTTCCGATGTGGCACCCGCCAACCCGCTGACTGCGAGATAGGCAGTGCGAGCGCGACGTAACCCCGCGTCGAATTGTCAATTGTTTCCTGCGCCAAACAGGTGTTGGTTTCATGCCAAATCCAGATAACGAGGAAAGTGAAGCCATGAGCGCGAATGCTTCGGCCATCAAAGGCGGTCTGTTCGATCTTTCTCCGGCGCAGCGCGTCGCGGGCATCCTGATCGGCAATCTACTCTTAATTCTCTCCGCGAAGATCCAGATCCCGTTCTGGCCGGTGCCGATGACGATGCAGACCTTCGTGGTGCTCATGATCGGCGCAACGCTCGGTGCGCGCGCGGGTGCGGCGGCGGTGGCACTTTATCTCTTCGAAGGCGGGCTGAATTTCGCGGTCTTCGCGGGCACGCCGGAGCGGGGCATCGGCATTGCTTATATGTATGGCCCGACCGGCGGCTATCTCCTGGGCTTCCTCGTGGCAGCGCTTGCGGTGGGCTTCGCCTCTGACAAAGGCTGGATGAAGTCGCTCGCAGGCAATACGGCCTGGATGCTTGCGGGACACGCGATCATTCTCGCGCTAGGCGTGGCGTGGCTATCGCGCACGATCGGCTTCGATGCCGCAATCGCGACCGGGCTGCATCCGTTCTGGGTCGCGACCGCGCTGAAGACCGCGATGGCAGTGGCGCTCTATGAGATGCTCCGCCGCCGTTTCGCCTGATCTCCGCCGTCAACCAAATGTAATGAATCGCGGCGTAGCCTCATGACCATGAACGAATCCATCACCGCCGCCGCCGATGCGCTCGGAATACGCATTCCGAGCCGCCGCGAGCTCGTGGCGGATGGTATCGTTCATGTCGTTGGCGTTGTCGCGGGCGTGATCGGCGCGATCGTGCTGATCGTTATCGCGGCCCTTCATAACGATGTCGTCGAGACGATCGCCGTCAGCATCTATGCCGCCGGCATGATCGCGATGTTCTCGCTCTCCGCACTTTACAATCTGGCCCGCAAGAGCCGCTACCGCGAAATTTTCCAGCGGCTCGATCATTCTGGAATCTTCCTGATGATCGCGGGCACCTATACCGCCTTCACCACGCTGATGCTGAAAGGCGACTGGGCACTCTATCTCACCATCATCGTTTGGTCGGTTGCGTTGTTCGGTATCCTCATTAAGCTCGTGTGGCCGAAGCGCCTCGAAGGCGTCACGACCGGGCTTTACATCGCGCTCGGCTGGGTCGGCATCATCGCGCTGGAGCCGATCCTGACTTCGCTCGGCGTCGCGGCAATCGTTCTGCTCGGCGCCGGCGGCGCGCTCTACTGCATCGGCGTGATCTTCCATCTCTGGGAGCGGCTGCCGTACCAGAAAGCGATCTGGCATGGTTTCGTGCTGGTCGCGGCGGGAATGCATTACGGCGCGGTGCTGACCGCGCTGGTTTGAAACTACGCGCGAGAAGCGCGATATAGGCGCATCGTAACTTTCGGGTTCGCGCCATGCGCATCGCCGCTTCGGTTCTTGCTACACTTCTGCTGACTGGCTTGGCTGGTGCGGAAGGCCCTCTGGGCAAACAGCCTGCCTATACGTCGCGTGCGCTCTCTGCGTTGCCGAACGGGCAGGCAATAACAAAGCAAATCTGGCTTCCGGGTCTCGACGAAGGTTACGTGCCGCAGGGCGTCACCTTCCTGAACGGAAGACTTTTCGTTTCAAGCTATATGAGCACGGATCCGAACCAATCTCGCGGGCCATGCCGCGTTTTCATGATCGAGCCGGAAACGGGAAGGGTGCTTTCGCATATCGATCTTCCTCCGCAATGCGGCCATGCCGGCGGACTCGCGAAAGGTCCGCGCGGAAATATCTTTGTCGCCGACACGCGACACCTTTTTGAAATCGAAGTGAAAGCGCAAAAACCGGACGAGTTCGGCCGCGTGCTTCGCGTGATCGCGCTCGCCGGAAAGCTGAAAGGCTCGTTCGCGGCTGCGACTTCGGATGCGATCTGGCTCGGCGCCTATGAGCGGGAGGGCGAGCCCAAGCTCTACAAAATTCCGTGGGCGGCGCTGCAGCAGCAGAAAATTTCCGAGGCGCAGGCGGCCGAAGCAGTCACGCTGCCGTTGCACGCGCAAGGGGCCGCGTTCGACGCAAACAACGATCTCTGGGTCACGCGCAGCGGCTCGAAGTTCGGCGAGCTTTTGAAGCTCGACCGCAAGAGCGGCGCGGTTCTTTCGCGCCATCAAATGCCGATCGGTCTCGAAGACATCAGCTTCGAGCCGGGCGGCGCGCTGTGGTCGCTTTCCGAAGCCGGATCGAAACGATGGAATGCGTGGTCGGCGTTTTATCCGCTCGCGTTCCAGGTAGATGTGAAGGTGTTGAAGTAAGAAAGAGAATTGGCGCTCCCTAAGGGAGTCGAACCCTTCTTTTCAGGTTGAAAACCTGACGTCCTAACCGATAGACGAAGGGAGCGCTGAGGCCGGGCAAGCCGAACCGGCGCCCTTATAAGAAAGCATCCCGGCCCGCACAAGCGGGGAAAAATGCCGCGCTACCAATGGCCTGTATTGGCCATCGAGGCCCAGGGTTCCTGTTTCGGGAGCGCCTTGCCCTTCTGCAAAAGCTCGATCGAGTGCAGGTCCGGCGAGCGGATGAAGGCCATCTGGCCGTCCCGAGGCGGGCGGTTGATCGTGACCCCGGCCTTCATGAGCCGGTCGCACTCGGCATAGATGTCGTCGACCTCGTAGGCGAGGTGGCCGAAATAGCGAGCCTCGCTCATGTCCTCGTCGGTGCCCCAGTTGAAGGTCAGTTCCACGAGCGGCGCGGGGCGGCCGGCGGACTTGCTGTCGGCGACGAGCTTCTCATCGTCGGGGGCCGCCAGAAACACGAGCGTGAATTTCCCGGCCTCGTTTTCGATGCGGAACGACTCTTTCAGCCCGAGCTTGTTGCAATAAAAGTCGAGCGCCTTGTCGAGGTCGCGTACACGCAGCATGGTATGGAGGTAACGCATCGGACTTCTTCTCCCGAATTACAGAATTGACTTGGATATCTGACTGCTGAGTATCTTATCGAGACCTATCACGGAAACAGAATGATCGCCCCCGACCGCAAGTCCGCGGCAGCACTCCTGCAGGAAATGGTGCGCGAATCCTGCCGCGCGGTCGCCTTCACCGGCGCCGGTATCTCCACCGAAAGTGGTATCCCGGATTTCCGCTCGCCGGGCGGGCTCTGGACCAAGAACAGGCCGATCGAGTTCTCCGATTTTCTCTCGAGCAAAGACATGCGCGACGATGCATGGCGGCGGAAGTTCGCGATGGAGGATTCGTTTCGCGCGGCGAAGCCGGGGCGCGGCCATCGTGCGCTCGCGGCACTCTTGCAGCGCGGCAAGCTCTCGGCGGTGATCACCCAGAACATCGATAATTTGCATCAAGTTTCAGGAATACCAGCCGGTAAAGTCATCGAGCTGCACGGCAACGGCTCCTATGCCACCTGTCTCGACTGTGGAACCCGCTACGAACTCGACTGGGTCAAGGAGCGCTTCGAGAAATCGAACGGCTCGGCGCCGGATTGCACCGACTGCTCCGGGCCGGTGAAGTCGGCGACCATCTCTTTTGGTCAATCCATGCCGGAAGAGCCTATGCGGCAGGCGGAAATCGAGACTTTGGCGGCAGATTTGTTCATCGCGGTCGGCTCTTCGCTCGTGGTTTGGCCGGCGGCGGGCTTTCCGCTGCGTGCAAAGCAAAACGGCGCGAAGCTCGTCATCCTGAACCGCGAGCCGACCGACCTCGATGAGTTTGCCGACCTCGTGATCCGGGACGACATTGGCGACGTCCTTGAAGTGTTTCTTGACAGCT
>JAKFYO010000301.1 GCA_021730825.1 Hyphomicrobiales bacterium | reverse complement strand
AATCCGTCTCGCACATGCCGGCGACGAGATGCCTGAGGTCCCGCCGGTAAGCGACGGCGCCCGCGAAGGCGAAGAAGATGAGATTGCGCCCCGGCACGAAGGTCGAAGGCAGTCCGTTCGTCGTCATCTCGATCTGCACGTTGCGTGTCAGGGACGTTTCCGAGATCGCGCCGAGCGCGTCGATGTTGACGACATGATCCTCGCCAAGCCGGGTTTTCCATTTCGGATCGAGCGAAGCAAGTTGCTCCAGGATGCGCGGGCGCACCGTCATCTCGATGCCGTGGCGCTGGCCGTATTCGAAGCCGACGGTTTCCACGCGCGGAAACCGCGTCAGCGCCCATGCTAGCGAGACGGTGGAGTCCTGCCCGCCCGAGAACAGGACGAGCGCGCCTTCTGATGTTTCTTGTTCTGCCATGCGGGGCGGATGATTAGCACGCCCCGCGACAGTGCCAAGCCCGTTCGTAAGGCAGCTACTTCGTCTTCTCGAACAACTCGCGGCCGATCAGCATGCGGCGGATTTCCGACGTACCGGCCCCGATTTCATAGAGCTTGGCATCCCGCAGCAACCGTCCGGTCGGATAGTCGTTGATGTAGCCGTTGCCGCCGAGGCACTGGATCGCATCGAGCGCGATCTTGGTAGCGTTCTCGGCCGCGAACAGGATCGCACCGGCCGCGTCTTCGCGCGTGGTCTCGCCTCGGTCACAGGCACGCGCGACCGTATACACATAAGCCTTCGCCGCATTCATCGTCACATACATGTCTGCGAGCTTCGCCTGCATGATCTGGAAGGTGCCGATCGGCTGGCCGAATTGCTTGCGCTCGTGAAGATACGGGATCACGGCGTCGATGCAGGCCTGCATGATCCCGGTCGAGCCTGCCGCCAGCACCGCGCGCTCGTAATCGAGACCCGACATCAACACGCGTACGCCTTCGTTGATGCCACCCATGATGTTTTCTTCTGGCACTTCACAATCCTGAAACACCAGTTCGCAGGTATCAGAGCCGCGCATCCCCAGCTTGTCGAGTTTCTGCGCGGTCGAAAAACCTTTCATCCCCTTCTCGATGAAGAAGGCGGTAATCCCGCGCGGGCCCGCGTTCGGATCGGTCTTCGCATAGACCACGAGCGTGTCCGCTTCGGGCCCGTTCGTGATCCACATCTTGTTGCCGTTGAGGATGTAGCGATCGCCCTTCTTATCGGCGCGCGTTCTCATGCCAACGACATCAGAACCGGCACCAGGCTCCGACATCGCTAACGCGCCGACATGTTCGCCGGAGATCAGTTTGGGAAGATATTTTTTCTTCTGGTTGTCGTTGGCGTTCCTGCGGATCTGGTTCACGCACAGGTTGGAGTGCGCGCCGTAAGACAAACCCACCGACGCGGAAGCGCGGCTGATTTCTTCCATCGCAACGCAATGCTCGAGATAACCGAGGCCAGAGCCGCCGAACTCCTCCTCGACCGTAAGACCCAGAAGACCGAGATCGCCTAGCTTTGGCCAAAGGTCGCGCGGAAATTTATTGGTGGCGTCGATTTCTGCGGCGCGCGGCGCGATTTCCTTCTGCGCGAAGGAAAGTGTGGTTTGCCGCAGCATGTCGCAGGTTTCGCCGAGCGCGAAATCAAGTCCGGGTGCGCGGTTCGGGATCATCGTTACGCTCCTTGCGCGATCATCGCGCCCTTGCCTTCCAGAAACATCATGGTTGCCAGCATGCGGCCGATTTCGCTCTCGACACCGTCTTTGACGGCAAAGACCGCGCTCTCCGCGATCGTCAGCGTGCGGCCCGAACGGACAACCCGGCCGCGCGCAATGAAACGCTCGCCTGCTGCAGGCGCCATCATGTTGTATTTGAATTCGACCGAGAGAATTCCCGCATCCGGCGAGAGCAGCGTCGAAGAGGCAATGCCACAGGACGTGTCGGCGATTGAAGTGATCACACCGCCATGCAGGAACACGTTCTGCTGGCAGAGGTCGTCACGGTACGGCAATTCGAGAGCGCAGACGCCGGGCGACAGCGCAGCAATACGTGCGCCGATCATTCGCATGAAGCTCTGGCGCTCGAAAATTTCGCGAGATTTCTTTTCCCACGCCGGATTGCGCGGCTCGAAGCGCGCAATGCCGCCGCGCGAGCTTGCGCCCGCCATCGGCCTTCCTCCTGCAAACCACGTTTCTTGTCTTTTGTTTCCATACGGTAGCGTATGGTATTTTGGCCGTCAATCGGATAGGCTTTGCCAATGCCGCAGACCGCCCGCGCCAAGAAACTTCCGCGCTTAGACAAGCGCGCATGGATCGCCGCCGCTTTCGCGGAACTTGCAGCCCACGGCTGGGACGGCGTGAGGGTGGAACCGATGGCCGCAACCCTTGGCGTTACCAAAGGCAGTTTTTACTGGCACTTCGCCGACCGCGACGCGCTCTTCGCTGCGATGTTCATCCGCTGGGCCGAGGGCCGCGTCCGCGCGATCAGGAACGAGACGGTGGACGACGCCGATCCGCGCGCCCTGCTCTACCGGCTCATCGATCTGTATGCGCGCGGGCCGAACACAAACGGTCTCGCCATCGAGCTTGCGATCCGAGGCCTGACCCGATCCGACAGCCGGGCTGCGGACGCAGTCGCGATGGTAGACGGTGAGCGCCTTGCGCGCGTCTCGGCACTGTTTGCAAAGCTCGGCAGCAAAACTTCGGAAAGCGAAGCGAAGGCTTTCCTGTTCTACGCTTTCGTATTCGGACAGAGTCTAATTGCCGGACGCCGCGATGCTTCGCTGCGGGCCGCCGCTTCGGCACTGATTGTCGAATAGAATTACGCGCGCTGACGCTCGGGGAGCGGCTTCCGGAGCAACTCGGAAATCTCGGCCGGGCGGATCGGCTTCGAGAACAGATAACCTTGGATCTGTTGGCAACCCGCCGCACGCACGAAGCGATGCTGGGCTGGCGTCTCGACGCCCTCCGCAGTCACCGCAAGACCGAGCGCACGGCCGAGGCGCGCAACGCATTCGACGATTGCCGCAGCGTCTTCCTTAACGCCGAGGTTCTGCACGAAGCTCTGGTCGATCTTGATCTTGTCGATCGGGAAGCTGCCGAGATAGCCGAGCGAAGAATAGCCGGTGCCGAAATCGTCGATCGCGAAGCGGATGCCGAATTCACGTAACTCGTGCAGGTCGAACATCACGTCATCGCTTGCGTTGAGCAACATGCCCTCGGTGATTTCGATTTCCAGACGGCGCGGATCGAACCCGGTCTCCTCCACCACCCGCTTGACGCGCTCGGCGAGATTGGAGTGACGGAAGTTAGACGGCGACATGTTCACTGCAACCGAAATCTCCGGCCATTGCTTTGCGTGCTCGCACGCCTTGCGCAGCACCCACTCATCGAGCTTCACGATCAGGCCGGACTTCTCGGCGACATGAATGAAATCCGCAGGCGGCACCATTCCGCGCTCCGGATGTTGCCAGCGCACCAGCGTTTCCACGCCTTCCAGGCGTTCGCCGTCCGCTGAATAAAGCGGCTGGTAGAGTGTGAAGAATTCGTCGTGCCACATCGCGCGTTCCATATCGCGCTCGATCGCTCGCCTGCTGTGCAACACGTTCTCGTCCGCCGGATCGAACAAGCGATACGTACCGCGGCCTTCGGCCTTCGCTTTGTAAAGCGCGATATCCGCGCGGCGGAGCAATTCTTCCGGTTCGCTGCCGTGATCCGGGGCGAGCGAAATGCCGAGCGTGACCCCGACATGCAGCACATGCTCGCCTGCCGTCACCGGTTGGCGAACCGTATCGATGATGCGCTCCGCGATACGGCCGATTTCATCGGTCCTCGAAATTGGCGTGAGCACCGCGAATTCATCGCCGCCAAAACGGACCGTCATGGCCTTCGAGCCGAGAATGCCTTCAAGCCGCTCACCGAGGATCGCAAGCAATTCGTCGCCGACGGGATGGCCGAGCGTGTCGTTGATGTCTTTAAAGCCATCGAGGTCGAGGAAAAATAACGCGAGCTTCTGGCCCGGCGCGAGCGTCGGAATCTGCGCCTTCAGCGTCTCGACGAGACGAAGACGGTTCGCAAGACCGGTCAGTGGATCGCGGTAGGCCATTTCGACGGCGCGGCGTTCGCTGATGGCGAGTTCCTGCGTGGACTTGCGCATAGTGCGAAGCACGATGAGGGTTACAAAACCGAAGAAAAGCGTGATGACGCCGAGCGCGGGTGCGATGCGCGCAAGAATCGCGCTGCCAGGCGTGTTCGCACGCCAGTACAACCACACCGGCGTCTCGCCCGCCTGCATCGATAACTCAAATGCGGTCTCTCCGCTCTGCGCGCGATTTGCACCGTCGATACGCAATCCGCGGATTGCCATCTCGCGTTCGACTTCCCGGATCATGTGCTGATCGATGTAGGCAATCACGCCGACGGTTGGGTTTGTCAGAGCATGGCTTTCATTGCGCACCAGAGATGGCGGCGCGGCAACGGCGGCGATAATTGCCGGGCGATCGTCGATACGCGTGAACATGGAACGATAGACCGGCGCCGGCGGCGGTATCGTTTCACCGGCTGCGGCCAAGAGATCGCCGATCGCAGTCGCGCCTTCGAAGTGGGTACGCGCTTCGCGAACCAATTCGAGCAGCTTCGGGTCGACATCGAGTTTCGTCAGATTGCGTACCAGCATGCCACCTACGCTCGAATAGATCGGCTTGTCTTCGCCGCCGAGCACAAATGCGAGGTCGTAGAGCCCGCCCTGATACAGGCGGGCGCCGAAATGGCGATGCAGCCAGCGCGTCTGTTCGCCGGTCGGTGAATTCGAATTGTCGGAAATCGTAAGGCCGGTGAGATCGCTGCGCATGCGGATGTCGATGCCGCTCAGCGTCGCTTTCAGAAGTTCGTGCTCGCGCGCAGTCGCGCTCTGATCGACGCGCTCGGCAACGAGCATGACAACGCCAAGCAGCGCCGCCATGGCCGCAGCCACGAGCAGACCTACAACGGCGACGAGTTGATCGCCGACCCAGCGTTTATCGAGCAGCTTCCCCATGATTCCCATGCTCTTTTGGGAATGAAGCTAGGCCGGTGCTGCTTAATGTGAGGTCAGCGGACAACGCAAAAAGGTCTTACTGGTTAAGGTCCGGTTAACCGGAACTTATCCGAGCCGGAACCACCATGTTGCGAAGCCGAGAAACGAGAAAAAGCTCAGAACATCGGTCGCGGTGGTGACGAAAACCGCCGACGCCACCGCCGGGTCATATCCGGCGCGCTGCAGGGCAAACGGAATAAGCATCCCGGCGAGCCCCGCACCGCACATGCTGAGGATCAAGGCCGCGGCAATAACCGCACCGAGGTGCGTGTTACCGAACCACAACCCAGCGGTGGTGCCGAGCAAGGCCGCGACGGCAAGACCGTTGAAAAAGCCGACGCCGAGTTCGCGGAACGTAATGCGCGAAGCGTTGCGCTCGGTTAGTTCCTGGGTCGCGATCGCACGAACGGTAACGGTCATCGCCTGCGTCGCCGCGTTGCCGCCGAGCGACGCCACGATCGGCATCAGCACGGCAAGCGCCACCATCTGCGCGATCGAAGTCGAAAAATATCCGATGATCGCGGCGGAAGAAAACGCCATCAGGAGATTGAGCACGAGCCACGGCAGGCGCGAACGCGCGGCATAAAAAACCGAGTCGGAGATTTCTTCGTCGCGCCGGACACCGCCGAGCGCCATGATATCTTCCGCGGCTTCTTCCTCGATGACGTCCACGACATCGTCGAATGTCAGCACGCCAACGAGCTTGCCGTCGTCGTCCACAACCGGCGCGGACACGAGATTGTAGCGCTCGAACGTGCGCGCGGCTTCTTCCTGGTCGGCCTTTGCCTGCACGACATGCCAGTCGCCCATCATAATGTCGGCGATCTTCACCGGACGCTGCGCGCGCAACAGTTTGTCGAGCGGCACCGCCCCGACGAAGCGCTGGTCTTCGTCGGTCACGAAGATCGCGTAAAAATCGTCCGGCAGGTCGGCGTCTTCGCGCGCATAGTCGATGGTCTGTCCAACCGTCCATTCCGGCGGCACCGCGACGAAATCCGTCTGCATGCGGCGGCCGGCGGATTCCTCCGGGTATTCGAGCCCACGCGCCAGCTCCTGCCGTTCTTCCTCGGGCAGTTGCTCGAGAATTTCGGCTTTATCTTCGTCAGGCAGATCTTCGAGGATTCGGACGGCATCGTCGGATTCCAGATCCCGCACGCCCTCGGCGACGATCTCGTTCGGCAACTCCTCGAGAATTTCCTCGCGCACCGTGTCGTCGACTTCGGTGAGCGCGGTGAAGTCGAAGTCGGCGCCTAGTAGCTCGACGAGCCGCGGCCGCGCATCGGCGGGCAACGCTTCGATCAGGTCGCCGAGATCGGACTCATGGAGGTCGCCCGCGAGCGCGCGAACTTGAGGCTGATCGGATGCTTCGACCGCGCGCGAAATTGCGTCCAGAAATTCGGCGGCAAGCTGCCCCTGCTCATCGCGGAGCGGCAGAAGAAGATCGGCATCGCGCGTGCCGGCGGGGCTTTCGGCCACGGGCATGTCGGCGAATCTCCTTCACGGAAGGGCTGCTGGATGAATTCGTTTTAGGCAGCGCTATCCATGAACGCAAACGGCCCGCCTTGCGCGTTTTGCCGCGCCGCGGGCCGTCTGATCGTTCGAAAGCTTGGTGCGGTCGAAAGGACTCGAACCTTCACGGTGTTACCCGCTACCACCTCAAGGTAGTGCGTCTACCAATTCCGCCACGACCGCGCCGAACCAAGCCGCGAGGGCTTAACAAATAGAGGGGGTGGCCTCAAGCCCGATAGGCGATTTAGCGCATCGTCGCCGGGCGCGGCAGCAGCCGGGTCACAGAAACGGCGATGGCCGAGCCCTCGACCACGACGGTGCCCTTGGCCACCGGCATGTTATTGGCGAGAATCGTCACTTCGTCGTCCTCCGTGGCGGTCAGCTCGATGATCGCGCCGCGGCCCATGCGAAGGAGCTGATGGATCGGAACCATGGATTCGCCCAGCATTACCGATATGTCGCACTGAACGTCGTCGATCTTGGCCAAGGCTGCTTCCCCCGAAAAACCCCGTTAAATCAGCACATTTATGGTTAGCGAGAAGTTAATGGCCCGGACTTCGACCCCAGAAACTGCGCCTGAGTGGCGTTTTTCCGGGGGTGAGAAGGCCTATGCGCAGGCCCTAGCCGAGATGGAGGCGCGCGTTGAAGCCATAGCGGCAGGTCGCGAACCGGAGCTGGTATGGCTGCTCGAACATCCTGCCCTAATCACCGCAGGCACCAGCGCGGGCGAAGGTGAGCTGCTCGTTTCCGATCGCTTTCCTGTTTTCAAGACCGGTCGTGGCGGCCGCTACACGTATCACGGGCCGGGCCAGCGGGTCGGCTATGTGATGCTCGATCTGAAAGCGCGCGGCGGCGACGTGCGAAAATTCGTCCACGATCTCGAGGAATGGCTGATCCGGACACTGGCCGCATTCGGCGTAATCGCCGGAAGGCGCGAAGGGCGCATCGGTGTCTGGGTCGCAAGGCCCGACAAAGGCGAAGGTTATGAGGACAAGATCGCGGCGCTCGGCATTCGCGTGCGCAAGGGCGTCACTTTCCACGGCGTCAGTCTGAATGTCGCGCCGGACCTTTCGCATTTCTCCGCGATCATGCCCTGCGGAATTTCCGAACAGCGCTATGGCGTGGCTTCGCTTGCCGATCTCGGCGTGAAAGCGAACATGGCTGAAGTGGATGAAATCTTGCGCGTGAAGTTCGCGGAAGTATTCGGATAGATTTTTCGGTTACAGCGTCGGCAGGAACGAGAATTTCTCGCCAGCGGGCCGCAAATCGAGCAGCTTCGGATCGCCATCGCTGACTTGGAGGCGCGTTACCATGACCGATGGCGGCCCCTGCCAGCACGCCTTGATCAATTTCTCGACCGCCTCGCCGCTTCCCTCTGCCAGCGCTTCGACCGAACCGTCGCGGCGATTTCGCACCCAGCCTTCGAGACCGAGAAGATCCGCCTGTAACTCGACGAAGGCGCGGTAGCCGACGCCCTGCACTTTCCCCTTGATCGAAAGATGCACGAGCTTCTTCATTTCAAACGCCGCGACGTTAGCGGGCCCTGCTTCGCAAGATAATCGACGTAGCCCGCGGGAAGGTTCCACTCTTTCGCCGCCGCGACGATCTTCTCGACGTAACCGGGTGGTGTCGCGCCAGTCTTGTCGCCGCTCGCAAGATAGATCAGCGCACGCAAAAGCCGCTCGTCGTATTTGATCGGAAGTTGCACCGCGCGATAGAGACCGCCCGCGACATCCTCGTACCGATCGAGTGCCGCAATTTCTTTTGGACCGACTTTCCAGAGCACACCATGCACGAACGAGCCGGGCCACGGAATAACCGTCGCAAAACCGGACGCGGCAATCGCATATTTGTAGGAACGCAACGACGCGACCCCGTAAGGCTCGGCAAGCGGACACATGCGCGCCATGTGCGCGCGGTCCATGTTCGAGCCGTAAGCGAAATAAAGACGGGTACTCACGAAAACGGTGACTTCGGCCGTTCGGTGGGCGGCGCTGCCACCGCCGGATTTGCCAGCGGTTCTGGCGTCAGACTTGCACGCGCTCCTGTCACGATCGAATAGATCACGACGATTGTCGAGAACAGCAACGGCAAGCCGATAAAGAGGAACAAGAGCAGCGAGATCAGAAAAATATCGCCGGTGAAAAGCGTGTTGATGAAAAGCACGGCGAAGATCGTGCCGATCAGCGTCACTTTCGATTCTTTGGGATCGACCGTATCAGCCACAGGAGCGGTAGAGCCGGCGACGAGGTTGATCATCACGATGATGCTGGCGGCATAGATAAACGCGATAGTCGCGGCAACTACGTATCCCCGTCCGGCATCGCGGAGGCGCTTGGCATGCGCCACGAACCAGACCCACGTCAGCACAATCTGCAAAATGACATAAGGCCACATGCCGACGCGCTTGATCGCGCCGCCATCGAGCACGGAACCGCCGAGGATGTTGATGGCATAAATCGCAATGACGATAATCGCGAAGGGCTGCGGCTTGATCGTCCCTTTCGGCGAGAAGAGAAGATCGAGATAGTTCATAGCGTCACGCGAATTCCAGAATAACGGCGTCCACCGCGAGGCTATCGCCGGACTTCACGGCAATCTTCTTCACGGTCGCGTCACGCTCGGCGCGGATCACGTTTTCCATCTTCATCGCTTCGACGATGGCAAGCTGATCGCCAACTTTGACTTCCTGGCCTTCCTTCACCGCGATCGAAACGACAAGTCCGGGCATCGGGCACAACACAACCTTGCCGCTGTCGCCTGCCTGCTTCACCGGCATCAGTTTAGCCGCCGCGGCCTCAAGCTCGGTATAGACATAGGCTGTCACCTGCGCGCCGCGGAAGGAAATCTTGAAGCCATTCGCGGTAGGCCGCACCTGTACGGCCACATTTTCCTTATCGACCGTGCCTAGCCAAACGCCCGTGCCCGGCTTCCAGTCGGATTTCAGTTTCACGAAATGCGTGGTCTCGCCGTCGGCGAGGAAATTGATCTGAATGCCGTCACCGTTGCGGAAAACCTCGAGCGGATATTCGGCGGCGTTCAGCCAGACCGCACGGCGGCGATCACGCTGCACGATGCGGCCCATCATCTGACCCGAGATGCGCCGCTTGCGCTCGCCGAGCGTGAGATCGATTGCGGCGGCAACCGCAGCGACGACGGTTGCAACATCGCCGACCGGTGCGACGCCCTTGAAGCCATCCGGATATTCTTCCGCGATGAAGCCGGTCGAGAGCGTGCCCTTGCGCCAGCGCTCGTGCTGCATCAACGCGGCAAGAAACGGAATGTTGTGACCGACGCCATCTACCACGAACTCATCAAGTGCTTTCGCCTGCGCGTCGATCGCCTCGATGCGCGTCGGCGCATGCGTAACCAGCTTCGCGATCATCGGATCGTAATAGAGCGAAATCTCGCCGCCTTCGTAAACACCGGTGTCGTTACGCACCGTCACGTCGCCGGTCTTGCTTTCGGCAGGCGGACGATAACGCGAGAGCCTGCCGATAGAAGGCAAGAAGCCGCGATACGGGTCTTCGGCATAGATGCGGCTCTCAACCGCCCAGCCCTTCAATTTCACATCGCTCTGCTTGATCGAAAGTTTTTCGCCGTAGGCGACGCGGATCATGTGCTCGACAAGATCGACCCCGGTGATCAGTTCGGTCACCGGATGCTCGACCTGAAGCCGCGTGTTCATCTCCAAGAAGTAGAACGAGCGATCTTGCCCCGCGACGAACTCGACCGTGCCCGCTGTGTCGTAATCGACGGCTTTCGCCAAAGCCACCGCCTGCTCGCCCATCTTCTTGCGGGTCGCTTCATCGAGTAGCGGCGACGGCGCTTCTTCGATGACCTTCTGGTTGCGGCGCTGGATCGAGCATTCGCGCTCGCCGAGATAAATCACGTTGCCGTGCTTGTCGCCGAGCACCTGGATTTCGATGTGGCGCGGATTGACGATGAACTTTTCGATGAAGACGCGGTCGTCACCGAAGGAAGACTTCGCTTCGGATTTGGCGCGCGTGAAACCTTCCTCGACTTCGCCTTGCGAATGCGCGATGCGCATGCCCTTGCCGCCGCCGCCGGCGGAAGCCTTGATCATCACCGGATAACCGATCTCGTCGGCGATCTTGATCGCATGCTTCGCGTCCTCGATTACGCCGAGGAAACCCGGCACGGTCGAGACTTTCGCCGCCGCCGCTGCCTTTTTGGATTCGATCTTGTCGCCCATCGCCTCGATGGCGCGGACGTTGGGACCGATGAAAGTGATACCCGCATTCTTCAACGCCTCTGCGAAGGCCGCGCGTTCGGAAAGAAAGCCGTAGCCGGGATGCACCGCCTCAGCGCCGGTCTGTTTGCAGGCGGCGATAATTTTATCGATGACGAGATAAGACTGTGCTGCAGGCGGCGGACCAATATGGACGGCTTCATCCGCCATCTCGACGTGGAGCGCGTCCTTGTCGGCGTCCGAATAGACGGCGACCGTCGCTATCCCCATGCGCTTCGCGGTCTTGATGACCCGGCACGCGATCTCGCCGCGATTGGCG
>JAKFYO010000282.1 GCA_021730825.1 Hyphomicrobiales bacterium | reverse complement strand
ATATCCTTGGCTGGAATTTTGCCGGTGCCTGTGGACAGGTCTGAATCCCTTTGCCGTTTCAGACACTTCGCTTTCGAAAATGAAACCACGGCGATTGGCGGCGGCTAGCAGACGCTAAGGATAAATCGGTGGCGCGCTTGACGGGCGTGCCAACGGTCTGCCAGAAATTAGCGAGCAAGTTCAATAGCTTAGAAAAATTCTAATCTATGAAAAGCTTGCCGGGATGCGCCAGTGATCGTCTGCTCCTGCAACTGTCTGACCGAAGCGCAAATCCGCGAGTCCTGCGCGCGGAGCGAAGGCGCGCCGCGTTCGACCTTCGAGGTCTACAAGTGCCTCGGTTGCAGCCCAAAATGCGGTACCTGCGCCCGCACCATCCGCTCGATCATGGACGAGGCGCTCGGCCGCAACGCTTGCGGGGCATGCCCTGTCGCCGCAAACAGCGCCTGTGGAGCCGCCAAAATCGCTGACGCGCTCAATGCCGCCATCGAGCCGCTTCCGGCCGGCACGGCGCTCGTCGCTGCCGAATAAGCCTTTATTTTCAGCCGTTTCGGAACCTCGGAAGACGCATTGCGTTCTCCTTAGAATTATTCTAATTTAGTTTCATCACCTGTTTCTTGAAGGAGCGGCGCCATGAAGGGCGATCCCAAGGTTATCGAATATCTCAACAAGGGGCTCCGTTCGGAGCTGACCGCGATCAACCAGTACTGGATTCACTACCGTTTGCTCGACGACTGGGGTTTCCTCGATCTCGCGAAGAAGTGGCGCGCGGAATCGATCGAGGAGATGCAGCACGCGGACAAATTCACCACCCGCATCATCTTCCTTGAGGGTCTGCCGAACATGCAGACGCTGGACCCGATCCGCATCGGCCAGAACGTCAAGGAAGTGCTCGAGGCCGACCTCAAAGCCGAGTACGGCGCGCGCGCGCTCTACCAGGAAGCCGCGATCTACTGCCGCGAGGTGAAAGACCTTCCGTCGATGAACCTCTTCGAGCAGTTGATGACCGACGAAGAAGGCCACATCGACTTTCTCGAGACGCAGCTCGGTCTTGTCGAAAGCGTTGGCCTCGAACTCTACTCACAAAAGCATATTGGCAAATTGAGTGACGACTAAAGCGCTTACAAAGCAAATACAAAAAGGGCCGAAGCGATGCTTCGGCCCTTTTTCGTTTCAGATAATGGGAGCTTAGTTGCCGACGCAGATGCCGCGTACGCAGATCGTACCGCGCGGCTGGAACGCCGGCTGCTGTTGCTGCTGCTGATACTGCGGCTGCTGTTGCGGACGCTGCTGCACCTGCTGTGGGATCGCGACACAGGCGTTGTTCTGCACCCGGAAGCCCGGACGGCAGGTCAGCGGACAGACGCGGGCATCGCGCTCTTTCAACGCGCCAAGCAGTTGCTCGTTCGGATTGGCGTCAAACTTCGTCTTCGCGTGCTTATTATAAAGCTCAAGCGACTTGCGCGCATTGTCGTTCCATTCGCCGTCGTTCTGGTCGGGACCGCAGCCGACGCGTTGCAGTTCGGCAATCACATTGCGCGTCAGTTCCCTCTGCACGCGAATTTGTTCCTGCTCCGCACGCTGCTGCTCGACCATCGCAAGCTTGGTCTTTTGCGCGCGGGCGAGCGTCGCGTAGAAGCCGTCCTGATGGCGCGACAGGAAGAGGTCATAGGCCTCCATGGTGTCCACCTTCTGGGCGAGTTCGAAATCGCGGCGGGCCTCCGCCTGCGGATCGACCGGCGGCATCTGCATTGCCGGCGGCGCTTCCACGCGCGGCTGCTGAACTTGCGTTTTCGGCTGCTCGACGACGGCCACCTGTTGCTGGTTCGGCACCTCTGTCTTCGCGGACTGCTGCTGCGGCGTCACCACGGCAAGCTGCGGATCGCTGCCGCGGAACGACATCATCGCGAACGCGGAACCGACGACGAGAACCACCAGTGCAGCCGCAATCGCGGCCCAGCGCTTGCCCATGGAACGCTTGCCGCTCGCGACCTTCGCGGCGGAAGGCGAAATATAAGACGGGTTCGGCGGCGTGCTCGACGCGCTGCGCACGGGCCTGGTCGGCGCGTTCGAGCTCGACATGCCCTGCCAGCCGATGGCTTCGCGCAATTCCTCGATCGAGCTCTGCCGCTCGTTGGCGCGGAACGCGAGAGCCTTCTCGATAGCCTTCGCGATGGCTTCCGGCACATGCGGCGCGGCCTTGGCAAGCGGCTCGAGCGAGTCGCCTTCGCCGAAGGCAATCTTGCGGGCGCGCTCTTCGGTGTCAGCCGGCGGCTTGCCGGCCAGCGCGCGATAGAACACGGCGCCAAGCGCATAGATGTCGGCGCGCGCATCCAGCGTCTCGCCTTCGCGGGTCTGCTCCGGCGGCGAATAATGCTGCTTGCCGACCATGAAGGAATGCACGGTCTTCGCCTGCAAGAGCGTGCGGTTCTCGATAATCTTGATCGCGCCAAAGTCGATGATCACCGGACGGCCGTCCGAGGTGATCATGATGTTGTCTGGCGCGATGTCTCGATGAATGAAATTCATCGAGTGCAGGTAATCTAGCGCGTCGATCACCGGCTCCAGCATCGGACGAATTTCTTCGACTGTCGGCAGGTTCGGCCGGTCACGGAGCCACTGCTCGAAGGTTTTGCCTTCGACGTAGTCCATGAACATGTAGCCGGTGTCGTTGTCCGCGAGATAGTGAAACACCTCGACGATGTTCGGGTGCTTGAGGCGGCATTGCTCGGTGGTCGAGGACTCGAACCGCTTCAGCGCCCAGCTAACGAGCTCGGTGTCGCGTTCGGCATAGATGATTTCGGTGGCGCCTTTGCGGGACGCGATCCCGCGCGGGAAAAATTCCTTGATCGCGACGCGGCGGCCCGTGACCGGGCTCTCGCCCTCATAGGTGATGCCGAAGCCGCCCGCGCCGAGGACGCGGACGATGCGATAACCGGCGATTACCGTGCCGGCTTGTAGCGCGTGCGGATCGTTATTCATTGGACGCCCATCTGATTGCGCGGATGCTAATGGAAAGGCCGCCTTGTGCAACGCACGAAGTCCTCACTCCTTGGCACAAGCGCGTGATCGAACCAAAGCACTTGTTTGGAATAAGTCTAAACTATTGATTTCATTTGATTTTTTTCTCCGGGTCGCGTTTTCTCCGGTCGAACTTCCGAGAATTTTTCGGCCAAATCAGAGCCGGAACGCCGCCAGGAGAACCTTATGAAGCGTCTGTTACTCAGCCTCGCGTTCGCCGCCGCACTTGCCGCGAGCATGATCGCTCCTTTGCCTGCGAGCGCGCAGGGCGAAGTGAACGTCTATACGACCCGCGAACCGAAACTCATCCAGCCGCTGTTCGACCAGTTCACCAAGAACACCGGCATCAAGGTCAATGCGATCTTCGTCGAAAAGGGCATGGCTGAACGCATTGCCGCCGAAGGCGCGAACTCTCCCGCCGACATCATGATGGCGGTCGATATCGGCACCGTGCTGGATGGAGTCGCGCGCGGCGTCACGCAGAGCGTGCAATCGCAGGCGCTCAATGCCGGCATCCCGGCCAACCTGCGCGACAAGGACGGACACTGGTTCGCGCTCTCGCAACGTGCGCGTCTGTTTTACGTCTCGAACGAGCGCGTGAAGGACAAGACCCTGACTTATGCCGATCTCGCCAATCCGAAGTGGAAAGGCAAAGTCTGCATCCGCTCAGGCTTGCACCCCTACAACACTGCGCTCGTTGCCGCATACATCCAGCACTATGGTGCCGCGAAAACCGAAGAGTGGCTCAAGGGCGTAAAGGCCAATCTCGCGCGCAAGCCGACCGGCGGCGACCGCGAAGTCGCGCGCGACATTCTGGCGGGCACCTGCGACATCGGCCTCGCCAACTCCTACTATGTCGGCCTGATGCGCGGCGGCAGCAACGAAGACCAGAAGAAGTGGGGCGCTGCAATCAATACGATTCTGCCGACCTTTCCGGGCGGCGGCACGCACGTAAACATCTCTGGTGCTTCGGTCGCAAAGAACGCGAAGAACAAATCGAACGCGATCAAGCTCCTCGAATTCCTGGTTTCGCCGGAAGCGCAGGCTGCCTATGCCAAGGTGAACTATGAGTATCCGGTGCGTGCGGGCGCTGCGATCGATCCGATCATCGCGTCACTTGGCACTCTCAAGACCGACCAGATCGATCTCACGGTCATTGCGAAGAACCGCAAGCAGGCCGCCGAACTGATCGAGAAGGTCGGCTTCGACCAGTAAGCCGGTTTTTACGTGACAACTTCAGTATTCCGGGCGTTTCGCAACAGCGGAACGCCCGGCTTTACTCTCGCAGCGATCCTTTTCGCGGCCATCGTCGTTTCGCCGATTGTCGCGCTGATTTCGATTGCAAGCGAGGGGTCGGGCGATCTGTGGCCGCAGCTTGCAGCCTATGTGCTGCCGTCGGCCGCGACGAACACAGTGACCCTGTTGTTGGGCGTCGACCTGCTCACCAGTATCATCGGTGTCGGCACCGCATGGCTGGTTGCGACAACCGAATTTCCGGGCCGCAAGTTTTTCGATTGGGCGTTGCTGCTGCCGCTTGCGATCCCGACTTACATTCTCGCTTATGCCTATCTCGACATTGTCCATCCGCTTGGGCCGATTCAATCGACGCTGCGCAGCCTGCTTGGCCTGACCGATCCGCGTGCGATTTCATTCCCCGAAATCCGCTCCATGAGCGGCGTGATTTTTCTCTTGGGCTTCGTGCTCTATCCCTATGTTTATCTCGCGGCACGCGCATCGTTCTTGATGCAGAGCGCGACCGCGCTGGAAGCCGCGCGCATACTGGGTGCAGGACGCTTTGAAATTCTTTTCCGCGTCGCGCTGCCGCTCGCGCGTCCGGCAATTGTCGTCGGCATTACGCTGGCGCTCTTGGAGGCTCTGAACGACATCGGCGCCACCGAGTTTCTCGGCGTACGCACGCTGACGATTGCGATCTATTCGACCTGGCTTAACCGCTCCTCGCTGCCGGGAGCGGCGCAGATTTCGCTTTTTATGCTTGCGCTGGTGATGGCGCTTTTTCTGCTGGAGCGCTGGGCACGGCGGCACCAGCAATTTGCGGGCAGCAACAAGCGCACGCAGCCGCCCGCACCGATACGCTTAAGCGGCCTGAAAGCGCTCGGTGCATTTGCAGCCTGCGCAGTCCCGCTCGCGATCGGTTTTCTTGTGCCCTTCGCGTATCTTCTTGATCAGGCGATCAGGAAACTCGCATCCGGCGGCATCTCGCCGATGTTGCTACGCGAAACGCTGAACACTCTCTTTTATGCGGGCATTGCTACCGCGGTCACGCTCACGGTCGGTCTTGTCGTCGCTTATGCCTTGCGCAGCGACAGAAGCGGTCTTGCAACGCCCGCAAGCAGGATTGCAAGTATCGGCTATGCAATTCCGGGCACGGTGCTTGCCGTCGGCCTGCTCTGGCCGCTCGCCGCCTTCGACAATTCAATCGACGCGGCGTTCCGCGAGTGGTTCGGCATTTCGACCGGCCTTCTGATCTCGGGCTCGGGCGGCGCACTTGTGCTGGCCTATACGATCCGGTTTCTCGCGATCTCGATTAACGGGGTCGAAGCCGGTTACGCAAAGATCTCGATGAACATCGACCACGCCGCCCGCAGTCTCGGCGAAAGCTCGTTGGGCACCTTGCGCAAAATTCATCTGCCGATGCTGCGGCCCGTATTCGGTGCCGCCGCGATCCTCGTTTTCGTGGACTGCATGAAGGAATTGCCGGCGACGCTGATGCTGCGGCCATTCGGCGTCGAAACGTTAGCGACCCACATTTACGCCGAAGCCGTGCGCGGCACTTACGAGGACGGCGCGGTCGCGGCGATCCTGGTGGTGCTTGCCGGACTCTTGCCCGTGCTGATGCTGGCGAGACTGAGCCGCAACGCGATCACCCCGAGTACAATTTCTTCTTAGGTGCTGAGCGCCGGAATATCCCGATAGAGATCGAGCGCCTCGGGATTGGCGAGCGCTTCGGTATTCTTCACCGGACGGCCATGCACGACATCGCGTACCGCGAGCTCGGTAATTTTTCCTGAGCGCGTGCGGGGGATATCGGCGATCTGCACGATCTTCGCCGGAACGTGGCGCGGGCTCGCGCCGGTGCGGATCTGGCTCTTGATCTTCGCGATCAAGGCGTCGTCTAATTTCATGCCGTCACGCAGGCGGACAAAAAGCACGATGCGCGTGTCGCCATCCCATTCCTGGCCGATGGTGATGGATTCCACGACGTCGGAAATCTGCTCGACCTGCGCGTAAATCTCCGCGGTGCCGATGCGGACACCTTGCGGGTTCAACGTCGCATCCGAGCGGCCGTGAATGATCATGCCGCCATGCGTGGTCCACTCCGCGAAATCGCCGTGGCACCAGATGTTCGGGAAGCGGTCGAAATAGGCATTGTGATATTTCTTGCCGTCGGGGTCGTTCCAGAACATCACCGGCATCGACGGGAACGGCTTCGTGCAGACGAGCTCGCCCCGCTCGCCCTTCATCGGCTTGCCGTTGTCGTCCCAGACATCGACCGCCATGCCGAGAGCGGCGGCTTGAATCTCGCCTTTCCATACCGGCGCCGTCGGGTCGGCGCCGACGAAACAGGCCGCGAGATCGGTGCCGCCGGATACGGACGCAAGGTGGACGTCTTGTTTCACCGCGTCATAGACATAGTCGAAGCTCTCGGGCACCAGCGGCGATCCGGTCGAAGCGAGTACGCGCATCGCGGAAAGGTCGTGTGTGTCATTCGGACGCAAGCCTTCCTTCTTCGCCGCGTCGATGAATTTTGCCGAAGTGCCGAAAAAGCCGATTTTCTCTTCGGCGGCATAGTCGAACATCACATCTTTTTTCGGATGAAACGGCGAGCCGTCATAGAGCATCAAGGTTGCTTCCGCGGCGAGCCCGGTCACGAGCCAGTTCCACATCATCCAGCCGAGCGTCGTGAACCAGAACATGCGCTCGCCCGGCTTGATGCCGCAATGAAGCTTATGCTCCTTCAGATGCTGGAGCAGCACACCACCCGCGCAATGCACGATGCATTTGGGGACGCCGGTCGTCCCGGACGAAAACAGAATGTAGAGCGGGTGGTCGAACGACAGCCGCTCGAACTCGACTTTTTTCGCAGCGAACGGCGCGATAAAACTATCGAGATCGGCAGCGCGCGACAATTTCGACGCGACCTCTTTCGCCTCGCCGAGATAAGGAACGATGATCACCTTCTCGGCGGTCAGCAGATTCTTGACGACGGTGTCGAGTTTCTCGGCGATCGAGATTTTCTTCCCCGCGTACCAATAGCCATCGCAGGTAAAAAACAGCTTGGGTTGAATCTGTCCGAAGCGGTCGATCACGCCGCGCTCGCCGAAATCGGGCGAGCAGGAAGAGAAGATCGCGCCGAGCGACGACGCGGCAAGCATGATCGCAACGCTCTCCGGAAGGTTCGGGAGCATCGCGGCAATGCGGTCGCCCTTCTGCACGCCGGCTTCCTTCATCGCCTGCTGAAGACGCGATACCAGCGCATGCAGCTCATCGAAGGAAAGCCGGTAGCTCTTTTTGTCCTCGCCGCGGAAAATCATCGCCGGGTCGCTACCTGTCTTGCGCATCATGTTTTCGGCAAAGCTAAGCTTCGCATTGGGGAAAAATTTCGCGCCCGGCATGCGGTTTTCGTCCGCGAGCAGCGGCGCGCCCTTTTCGCCGATCACACCGCAGAAATCCCAGATCAACTCCCAGAACGCCGGCAGGTTATCCACCGACCAGCCATGCAACTGGCTGTAACCGGTAAGCGAGAGGCCGAAGCGGCGGTTGGCTTCTTTCATAAAGCGTACCATCTCGCTTTTGCGAACGGCCTCCGGTGAAGGGCTCCAGAGCGGCGCGGTACTGGCGGTCATGAGCGGCGTTTTCCTTGGTGTTTTCTTTGGCGTTCTGTTCTTGAACTGACGAATTTCATAACCTCCCGCAACCCGCAAGTCGGGGCCATGAAAGCGACACATAGGCCCAAGAAATAGACTAGAGTTCGCCCCGGACGGTGACCCCGCCGCCAATGTCGCGAACCAATCCAGCGCCGGAAGACCCCGTGAGCGTTTCGTCTCGAATACAGCGCATTGCCATTGGCGCCATCGCTGCCGCTGCGATACTCGGTGTCGCTTTCCTGACGCTGCCCTATCTGGTTTCCGAACAGCAAATCCGCACTGCTGCGAGCCGCTCGATCCAGGCCGCGACCGGTATCGTGCCGCGCATCGACGGCCATGCCCGGCTCGCGCTGCTGCCCCGCCCCGCGATCCAGATTCAGGAAATTTATCTCGATGACGGCTCGAAGCGCGGTCCTGCGGTCGGCGCGTTGCAGGCGAGCCTTCAGTTCTGGCCGCTCCTGTTCGGCGAAATCAAAGTCGCGACGCTGACGCTCGATCGTCTGCGTCTCGCAATCGACCTCTCGCCGGAGGGTAAATTGATCGGAGGCCTGCCGATCAATCCTGCCTTAACCGACAACGACGATGTACCCGAGCTTCGCGTCGCCAACGGCTCGGTGCTGCTGCGCGTGCAAGGGCGCGACCGCGTCGAGATCATCTCCAAGGTCGATGCGTCGCTGAACTGGTCGGGCGCTTCGCTGACGGCGACCGGAAGCTTTGTGATCGGAAACAAACCTGCGAACGGAACGCTTGTGATCGCGGATACTGCGGCTCTCGCGAAAGGACAGCGCAGCAGCGTTCGCTTCCGGGTCGAGGCCGATCCGGTGCGGGTAGCTTATGAAGGGGGAATTACTTTCCGCGAATCCTCGCTCCAGGGCGAAGGCGCGTTCAGCGCAGATGGCCGCTCGCTCCGTGACGCGCTCGCGCTGTTTGGCATCTCGGCACCCTCTCCCTCCGGTTTCGAGCGGTTCTCGGCCAAAGCAACCGTTTCGCTGACCCCGATCGCACTTAGCTTTACCAAGCTCGCGCTCGAACTCGACGGTAACCGCGCGGACGGCGGGCTTACGTGGAAGCGCGACGGCAGCCGCTCGATCCTTCAAGGTACGTTGGCGAGCGAAACAACCGATCTTTCGATTTATCAGAGCCCGTTTCGGCTTACCTCGAACGGCCGCGACTGGAATCGCAATGCGCTGGATACTGCCGCGCTACAGAATTTCGATCTCGATCTGCGGTTGTCTTGCGGCAAACTCATCATCGGCAAGATCGAAATCGGCAAAGCGGCGATCGCACTCGGTGTAAAAAACCGGCAGTTCACCGCTGCAATCGGCGAAGCCCAGTTCTATGGCGGTACGCTGCGCGGAAACGCAATCTGGAATTCAGCCGAGGAGAGCCCTTCGCTGCGGTTAGACGCGAACCTCGGCAACTTCGATCTGGAGCGCGGCTTGGGCGGGCTTACCGGTTTTCGCAGGCTCGAGGGCAAAGGCTCGCTCTCGATGGCGATAACCTCCAAAGGCAGAAGCGCACAGGAAATCGCGGCGGCGCTTTCCGGAAAAATTCAGCTCGCGATGAAACAAGGCGCCCTTGCCGGCATCAATGCGGAAGCCGTGCTGCGGCGTCTTGAGCGCAGGCCGCTTTCCGGAACCGGCGATCTTCGCGGCGGACGCACGCCTTTCGAGCGGCTCACCGGGAATCTCGAAATCGAGAATGGGATTGCGAAGCTCACGAGCTTTGAAGTCGAAAGCCCGATTCTGAAAATCAGCCTTCAGGGCGAAACCTCGATCACGCAGCGCGAATTCGATTTGCGCGGCGTTGCGAGCCTGATCCGCGCGGCGCAAGGCACGACTTCGCAGATCGCGTTCGACTTGCCGTTCCTCATTTATGGAACCTGGGACAACCCTTACTTGCTGCCCGATCCCGATGCGCTGATCCGCCATTCCGGCGCAACCGCGCCGCTGCTCGATGCCGTGCGCGGACGCGCGGCGCGCGAGGCCATGCGCAGCGTGATCGAGACCGTTACCGGCCTGCGTTCGATCGGCGAGCTTCCGGTGAACCCAACCTTCGAGCCGCCGGCTGCGATTTCGCCGCCGATTGCGCCGAGCTACGTGCCGTCGCCACAGCCCACGCAATCGCGCTGATTTCTCGCACGCACCCGTACTTGCGGGGAATCGCGTTCAGCGACAAGGTGATGCCAACATACCTTGCGAATGGCCCCCTTCTTCCCTGGAACTCTTCATGCAATTTGGTAATGCCGCGCGGCTTTGCGCTGCCTCGATCCTGTTGGTCGCTGCCCTGATTTTCTCAGGTGCCGCGGATGCGCAAGGTTCGCGCAAGTTCACATTGACGGTAACGCCGACAGGTGCGGCCGCAGGCGACAAGATGATCCCGGTGGCCGCGACAGTCGGCGTGAATATCTTACTAAAGAACGAAAGCAGCGAACCGCTTTCCAAAATCTTGCTCACGGCGAAGCTGAACGGCGTCAAGCTCGTTCCGGAAGGCGGCTGGAAAGCCGACGGCGACAATGCCGTACTGGAAATCGCGTCGCTTGGCGCGAACGAAGAGATTTCACGCCGCCTGAATTTGCGCGTCGAGATGGCGCCGCTTCCACCCGGCAAACAGGCCGAAGTTTCCGTCGAAGCCAAAGTCGGCGAGGCCAATGTGAGTGCCTCGACAAAATTTCCCATCGGCGATTGTGCCGCAGCATTTCAGGCGGATCTGACGCGACTGCGGATTTCTACAATTTCGGATGTCTGGCCGACCGCCGACGAAATGCGAAAGCCCGATACGACATTGCCGCGGGTGCGGTACTTCCGGGTCGCGATGCGCCGGGGCGATCTTGCCAATTTCGACCGCCTCGCCGCCGGTTATCAGGCTCGGCTTTTGTCCAACTATGATTTCTTCACCGAAGGCGTGCGCTATACCTCGCGCCGCTGGTCGGACGAGTTGAAAGCCTTCGCCGGGCAGGATGCTAACCCCGGCCTCTGCGCCGTGAACAAAGAGATGGTCGAAGGCATCCGCAAGACGATCAACTATGTATCCGCGCGGCTTGAGCCGCCCATGAAGGCTTATGCGCGCGCGATGGAGCAGCTTCGCAAGATGCTTAACGCAGCGGAGAACGACGACCTGCAAAAGATCGCTTTGCGGACCGCCGCGGACGCCGGCGCGAAAATCGAGAACCCGCCGGCAAGCGTTTTAAAGATTCTTGAGCAGACGCGCGATCTTCTGAAGGACACGAAGCCGACCGTT
>JAKFYO010000019.1 GCA_021730825.1 Hyphomicrobiales bacterium | reverse complement strand
CGCGGACCGCCTGATCCTCGCCACCGACCCCGACCGCGAAGGCGAAGCGATCTCCTGGCACGTTCTTGAAGTGCTGAAAGAGAAGAAGGCGCTCAAAGACCAGAAAGTCGACCGCGTCGTCTTCAACGCAATCACCAAAGCTGCCGTGCAGGAAGCGATGGCGCATCCGCGCGAGATCGACCACTCGCTCGTGGACGCCTATCTCGCTCGCCGCGCGCTCGATTATCTCGTCGGCTTCACGCTCTCCCCCGTGCTCTGGCGTAAATTGCCCGGCGCGCGTTCCGCCGGCCGCGTGCAGTCGGTGGCGTTGCGTCTCGTCTGCGACCGCGAGCGCGAGATCGAAGCCTTCAAGCCGCAGGAATACTGGTCGGTCGCAGCGACATTAGCCACGCCGCGCGGCGATGCCTTCGAAGCGCGTCTCGTCGGCGCCGACGGCAAAAAGATTTCGCGCCTCGATGTCGGCTCCGAAAAGGAAGCACGCGATTTCGAGCAGGCGCTGAACGCGGCGAATTTCAAGATCGCTTCCATCGAAGCCAAGCCCGCGAAGCGCAACCCCTATCCGCCGTTCACGACGTCGACCCTGCAGCAGGAAGCAAGCCGCAAGCTCGGCTTCGCGCCGTCGCATACCATGCGTCTCGCGCAGCGTCTTTACGAGGGCATCGAGCTCGACGGCGAGACCACCGGCCTCATCACCTATATGCGTACCGACGGCATCGACCTCGCGCCCGAGGCAATCACGGAAGCGCGCAACGTGATCGCGTCGGACTACGGCAAGAACTATTTGCCCGACAGCCCGCGCATTTACAAAAATAAATCCAAGAACGCGCAGGAAGCGCACGAAGCGATCCGTCCGACGGATTTGAAGCGCCACCCGAAAGAACTCGCGAAGCGGCTCGAAGCCGACCAGATGAAGCTCTATGAGCTGATCTGGACCCGCACCCTCGCCTGCCAGATGGAAAGCGCGGAGCTCGAGCGCACCACCGTCGAGATCGACGCGAATGTTTCGAGCGGCGCGTATAAGCTTGTGAACCTCCGCGCGACCGGTACGGTCGTGAAGTTCGACGGCTTCCTCACGCTCTATAACGAAAGCCGCGACGACGACTTCGAAGACGAGGATGCGCGCCGCCTGCCCGCGATGAATCAGGGCGAAACGCTCGCCAGGAACGAACTCAAGATCGACCAGCATTTCACCGAGCCGCCGCCGCGTTTCTCGGAAGCCTCGCTCGTGAAGCGCATGGAAGAACTCGGCATCGGCCGCCCTTCGACCTACGCGTCGATCCTGCAAGTCTTGCGCGACCGCACCTACACCCGCCTCGACAAGAAGCGCATCATTCCGGAAGACAAGGGCCGCATCGTTATTGCGTTCCTCGAATCCTATTTTCCGCGCTACGTCGAATATGATTTCACCGCAGACCTCGAAGGCAAGCTCGACGAGATCGCGAACCACGAACTCGACTACAAGTCGGTGTTACGCGACTTCTGGACCGGCTTCACCGGCGCGGTCGCGGAAACCAAAGATCTCCGCATCAAGGAAGTGATCGACGTTCTCGATGCGTTGCTCAACGAACACAATTTCCCGCCGAAAGCGGACGGCTCCGACGCACGGCAATGCCCGCAATGCGGCACCGGCCGCCTCGGTTTGAAGGTCGGCAAGTTCGGCGCCTTCATCGGCTGCTCGAATTATCCTGAGTGCCGCTTCACCCGTGCCCTCACCGCGCCGGGCGAAGGCGAACTCGCGGCAACGAAAGAACTCGGCGAGGACCCCGAAACCAAGAAAATGATTACGGTCCGCTCCGGCCGCTTCGGTCCTTACATCCAGCTTGGCGAAGCCGAAGACACCGGCGAGAAGACGAAGAAGGGCAGCAAGCCCGTAATGACGAAGCCGAAGCGCGCGAGCATCCCGAAGAATTTCGATGCGCACGAACTCGATTTCGATACGGCACTGGAATTGCTCAAGCTGCCGCGCGAAGTCGGCAAGCATCCGGAGTCCGGCGAGCCAATTCTTGCGGGCTATGGCCGCTTCGGCCCCTACGTGAAGCATCAGGACACGTACGCCAGTCTCAAGGACGGCGATGAGGTGCTGACCGTCGGCATCAACCGCGCGGTCACATTGATCGCCGAGAAAGTCGCGCGCGGCCCCGGACGCGGCCGCCGTAAGCCGCAAGGCCGCCCGCTCGGCGAACATCCGTCGCTTGGCGGGCCTGTCACGCAGCACGAAGGCAAGTACGGTGCTTACGTCTCGCACAACAAGGTCAACGCGACGATTCCTTCCGCCAACGATCCGGCAACGATCACGCTTGAAGAAGCGGTCGCGCTGATCGAAGCGCGCTCCGGCAAAACCGGCGGCAAGAAAGCCGCTGCGAAGCCGAAGAAGGAAAAGAAGGCAAAAGATACCAATGGCAGCGGCGAAGAACCCGCCGAGAAGCCGAAGAAGAAAGCCGCGGCGAAAAAGAAAGCCGCTCCGAAGAAAAAGAAAACCAACGGCGCTGACGAAACCGCGAAGACAGAAGACTAGTTTGCCTCTCGTCTTCGCGGGTAGCCGGGCTTCGCCCGGAGACGAATAGCGCCACGACGAGAACTAGATTGTCCAAAAAACCGAAAAAGAAATTCAAAGACCCGAAACCGCACGGCGCATTGCCGTCGCGGGCGGAAATTATCGCGTTCATTTCCGAGCGCGGCGGCGACGTTTCGAAGCGCGATATCATCCGCGCCTTCCGCCTCGATGGCGCAAGCAAGGTCCAGTTGAAGTCCCTGCTGCGCGACCTGAAGGACGACGGCGAGATCAAGGGCCGCCGTCGTACGGTCAGTGTCGCTGGCGAAGTCGGTGGTACCGTAATGGCGAGCATCGTCGCGCGCGACAGCGACGGCGAACTGCTCGCCGAGCCGCTTGAGTGGGACGAGGCCGAGTTTGGTGCCGCACCGCGCATTCGCCTGAACTTCGGAAGAAAACCGAGCGCAGGCCCCGCTCCGGGCATCGGCGACCGCGTACTGCTCCGCACGCACAAAACGAACGACGAGGAAGACGCGCCTTACACCGGCCGCGTCATCAAGGTGCTCGACAAAGCCCAGAAGCAATTGCTCGGCATCTACCGCAAGATGGCGCAAGGCGGCGGGCGTCTTATTCCGGTCGATAAAAAATCACTCGGCCGCGAAATCGCGATACCGCCCGGAATGGAAAACGGCGCGGAAGACGGCGATCTCGTAACCGCCGATCAGCTTCCACAGCGCGCATTTGGTCTCGCGACCGCAAAGGTTCGCGAGCGCTTAGGCTCTATCAAATCCGAGAAAGCAGTCAGCCTGATTGCGATCCACGCACACGGCATCCCGAATAATTTCCCAAACGCCGTGATCGAAGCGGCGGAAGCTGCCCGCCCCGCGACCGCGGATGGCCGCGAAGACTGGCGCAAGCTAGCGCTCATCACCATCGATCCTGCGGACGCGAAAGATCACGACGACGCGGTGCACGCCATCGCAGACGACAACCCGGAAAATCGTGGCGGCTTTGTGCTTACTGTCGCCATCGCCGACGTCGCGCATTACGTGACGCCGGATTCCGCGATGGATCGCGAAGCGCTCATTCGCGGCAACTCGGTTTATTTTCCGGACCGTGTCGTGCCGATGCTGCCCGAACGCATCTCGAACGATCTATGCTCGCTGCGTCCGAACGAAGACCGCGCCGCGCTTGCAGTGCGCATGATCATCGACGCGAATGGCAGGAAGCAGCGCCACTCCTTCCATCGCGTTCTCATGCGCTCGCATGCGAAGCTTTCATATCAACAGGCACAGGCGGCAATCGACGGCAGGCCGGACGACGTTACGCAGCCGCTTCTGAAAGAAGTTTTAGAGCCGCTTTGGGCTGCCTACCGCGCACTCGCAAAGGCGCGTGACGCGCGCGAGCCGCTCGCGCTCGACATTCCCGAACGAAAGCTGATCCTGAATGCCGACGGCACGCTGAACCGCGTAACGCAGCCGGAACGCCTCGACGCACATAAGCTGATCGAAGAGTTCATGATCATGGCGAATGTCGCGGCGGCGGAAACGGCGGAAGCGAAACGCACGCCGATTGTCTATCGCGTGCATGACGGCCCCTCGCTGGAGAAGGCGGCGGCCTTGCGCGACTTCCTGCACTCCATCGGCATGACGCTCGCCAAAGCAGATCAGTTGCGCCCTGCTCTCTTCAATAGCGTGCTCGCGCGCGTGAAGAACACCGAATACGAGCGGTTAGTGAATGAAGTCGTGCTGCGCTCGCAGGCGCAGGCCGAATACTCCGCGAATAATTACGGCCACTTCGGCTTGACACTGCGGCGCTACGCGCATTTCACCTCGCCCATTCGCCGCTACGCGGACCTGATCGTGCATCGCTCGCTGATCCGTGCGTTAAACCTCGGCAACGACGGCCTGCCGAACGGCACCACGTCAGAAAGCTTAGAAGAAATCGCAGCCCGCATTTCAGCCGCTGAGCGCCGCGCGATGGCGGCAGAGCGCGAAACAGTCGATCGTTTGATTGCGCATTTCATGGCCGACCGCATCGGTGCGCATTTCCGTGGCGTGGTCGCGGGTGTCACGCGAGCCGGCATCTTCGTGAAGTTGGACGAAATCGGCGCCGACGGCTTCGTGCCCGCGCGCACCATCGGAAACGAATACTTCGCCTATCACGAAGCGCTGCAAGCCTTGGTCGGTGATCGCTCCGGCGAAGCCTACCGGCTCGGCGATATCGTCGAGGTCAAGCTCGTGGAAGCGGTTCCGGTCGCGGGCGCGCTCCGCTTCGAGCTTCTGTCCGAAGGCCGCTATGACCTGAAAGCGACCCGGAAAACTCGTAGCGACAGGCCGCATGGCCATCGCGGCAGTCATGCGCCGGGCGAGCGGCAAAACGCCCCGAAGCGTGGCAAATACGGCCGACCGTTGCCAAATAAGAGTGGCAAGGGCAAAGGCAAGCATAAGCACAAAGGCAAGCGGCAATGAGCGAAAAGCGGGATCTCGGTTTGGCGGTGAAGCGCGGCTTTCTCGGCCGCTGCCCGAACTGCGGCAAGGGCAAGCTGTTCCGCAAGTTTCTGAAGATCGCCGACGAGTGCCCGGTCTGCCACGAGGCGCTGCGTCACCACCGCGCGGACGACGCGCCGGCCTATCTCGTGATCCTGATCGTCGGCCACATCATCGTGCCGCTCGCTTTGCTGGTGGAGAAACTTTATCAGCCGCCGCACTGGCTCGCCTTCTCGATCTGGCTACCGCTGACCCTGATCATGGCGCTGGCGCTCTTGCAGCCGATGAAAGGTATCGTCGTCGGCTGGCAATGGGCGCAGCGCATGCACGGCTTCGATCCAAACCACGAAGACGAAATCGAGCTGATGAAAGACGCGCGATGAACGATACCGCGAAGCAGCTTTCGGAGCGTGAGCGCGTCAAGCTCGGACCCGGCAGCGGCGTTTCGCCGGTGCCGAAGGATGCCGCGACGCTGATCCTGATCGATCGCGCAGGCAAAGCGCCGCGCGTCTTGATGGGCAAGCGTCATCACGCCCACAAGTTCATGCCCGGCAAATATGTGTTTCCCGGCGGGCGCCTCGATGCCGCCGACCGCGCGATCAAACCATTCGATGAACTCGGCAACGATTGCACGCGCCGCCTCGCGCAAAGCGTCGTGAAATGGACCGAAGGCCGCGGCCGCGCGCTTGCGCTCGCCTCGATCCGCGAGACCGCGGAAGAGACCGGCCTTCTCATCGGCAAAACGGACGACCGCGTGACCGCGAAGTCTGAAGCGTGGTCGCCCTTCGTTTCGAAAAAGATCCGCCCTTCGCTCTCGGCGCTCACTTTCGTGGCCCGCGCGATTACGCCGCCGAAGCGTCCGAAACGCTTCGACACGCGCTTCTTTCTCGCGGACCGGAGCAGCATCGGCGCCGAGATCGCAGGAATCGTGACACCCGATACGGAATTGGTCTCGCTCGACTGGCTCACCTTTGAAGATGCGATCGAGGTCGAGCTCCCGAACATCACCAAGGTCGTGCTGAAAGACATCGCCGAGCGGCTGAAGACCGGCGAAATCGCACGCCCTGCTCCGTTCTATTACTTTCGGCAGGGTGGCTTTCAGCGGAAGCTGCTAGACTGAACACCGTGACCAAGGGCGAAGCGGAGAAAGCGATCCGGCAGCTTTGCCATCAATGGCGAAGAGCGGAAGGCTATTCGCATACCTCCGAAGCCGATCTCAACTTCTCAGCCTTTTACGACTGGGTCGCGCGAAATCACGGCGCCAAGCTGGAGTTCAAGACCACTTCGGACGTCCGATACAACGTGCAGACCTGGTTCGACCACGAGTTCCGGCGGGCCTAGCGACGGCCTGTTTTCAGGAATTCCTGCTTCCTTGACTTCTGGCGATTGGCCGCTAGGTTGCCGCCAAATTCGGGCCTAAGGGCCTTTTTCAGGACATTTGAGATGGCCAAGGCAGTAACCCTCAAGATCAAGCTCGTCTCGACGGCCGACACCGGCTACTACTACGTGACGACCAAGAACTCGCGCACGCAGACCGAAAAGATGGTCAAGAAGAAGTACGACCCGGTCGCGAAGAAGCACGTCGAGTTCAAGGAAGCCAAGATCAAGTAACAAGATCAAGTAATCGCTTCGAGAAGCCAAAAAGAAAGAAGGCGCCCTGTGGGGCGCCTTTTTCAGTTCTTGAGCCTTGCAGAAAATTAGGTGGCCGGCAGGCAAAGAAAGAGGAGGCCTCTCGTCTAAAACCTGCCGGCCGAACCCCACGGACCCAGGAGATGCGGCGGACCTAGGCACTCCGTAGGGTTAGCTCGCAAAAAATGCGTGCATCGATTCCTATCGAATGCGTCGTCAAATTCAATGCGAATCAAGGGCTTAACGGCCCGAATCGCTTTGGGTAGTAAAAGGATAACCTTACCGTGGAACCCCGTTAAGCACGGTACTGCTTGATGACGCTCAGGCAGCGTCGGCGACGACCCGGTTCCGTCCGTCGCGCTTGGCGCGGTAGAGCGCCTCGTCCGCCCGCTTCAGGATCATGGCGGCGGTATCTTCCGGCGTGGAGCGCGCGGCGATGCCGATCGAGATCGTGACCTCGATCTGCTTCTCCCCGCCCCGGATCGGGAACAGGTCGCCCGCGACGCGGCGGCGGATGCGTTCGGCAACCATCGTGGCAACACCAATGTCGGTATCCGGCATCACGACCACGAATTCCTCGCCGCCATAGCGGCAGGCGAGATCGATGCCGCGAATGCTGGCACGCAGGCGATCCGAGAAATCGCGCAAAACATCGTCGCCGGCATCGTGACCATAGGTGTCGTTAATCGACTTGAAGTAGTCGATGTCCAAGAGAAGCACAGAAAGCGATTTTCCGCGCGCGGCCGAGCGCTCGACGAGCGTCCCGACATGGCTCTCCATGTAGCGGCGGTTGTAGAGACCCGTGAGCGCGTCGGTGACGGCAAGCTCCATCGAGATCTGCACGCTGTCGCGGAGCCGCTCAGTATAGCGCTTGCGCTTGATCTGGCTGCACACGCGCGCAACCAGCTCGTTCCTGTCGATCGGACGCACGATATAGTCGTTCGCGCCGAGATCGAGGCCGCGCAACAGGCGGGCCTGATCGCCCGGCTCGGTCGTCAGCAGGATCGGCAAATGCCGTGTGCGCTCCAGCGAGCGCACCTGCCCGCAGAGCCTGAGCGCATCGAATTCGGAAAGATCGAGGCTGAGCAGCAGAAGGTCGTATTTGCCTTCGGCAAGGCGGAACAAGGCTTCCTGCGGATTGCTTTCGACATCGACCGTGTGCTTGCCGATGAGCGCATCATGCAGACGCTCGGACGAAGACGGACGGTCGTCCACGATCAGAATTTTCCCGCCCTCGCCCGTCTCGCTGACAGTGTCCGTAAGATCGGTCGTAACGCCGATTTCGTGTGATGTGACCGCGCGCATGCGTAACTCGTCGATCACCATCTTGAGCCGCGAGAGCGAGCGCACGCGCGTAATCAGGGCGAGATCGTTCACGGGCTTCGTGAGGAAATCGTCGGCGCCTGCTTCCAGGCCGCGCACGCGGTCGGACGGCTGATCGAGCGCCGTCACCATGACGATCGGAATATGCAACGTCGCGGGCGAGCTTTTGAGCCGCCGCGCGGTCTCAAAGCCGTCCATGCCCGGCATCATCACGTCGAGCAGAATGATGTCGCACAGCCCGCGCTCGGCGATATCGATCGCTTCAGGGCCAGAGGTGGCTGTCACGACTTCGAAATACTCAGCCGAGAGCCGGACCTCGAGAAGCTTGAGGTTGGCGCGGACATCATCGACGATCAAAACGCGGGCACTCATCTCGACTTAATCCTTTGCGAAATGGCGCACGGTTTCGAGAAACTTGGAAACGGAGATCGGCTTCGAGAGATAGGCTTCGCAGCCGCCTTCGCGGATGCGCTCCTCGTCGCCCTTCATTGCGAATGCAGTGACCGCGATGACCGGGATCGAGCGAAGCTCCTCGTCCTCTTTCAGCCACTTCGTGACTTCGAGGCCCGAGACTTCGGGGAGCTGAATATCCATGATGATGAGGTCGGGCTTGTGCTTGCGCGCGAGATCCAGCGCCTCGATACCGTTACGGGTTTCGATGGTCTGGTAGCCGTGCGCTTCAAGCAGATCATGGAAGAGCTTCATGTTGAGCTCGTTGTCTTCCACGATCAGGACAGTCTTCGCCATCCCGTATTCCCCGTCCACGAGGGCGCGCCATTCTGGCCCGCCTCAAACTTACGTCCCCGAATCGCTTGCCGACGTTCGATGATCGCGAGAAACCGTCTGCAAACTAGCTCGATGCCGCTCGGTCCGCCAAAAGGTTCAGGCTTTCGGGGCCGTTCGACATCTGGATGCTTCTTCCGGCATCCTGCCCGAACGGTAAAAGACAATCGTTACGGAAGTGAAAATGGCTCTGGGACGCGGAAAATCATCCCTAACAAAGCAAGAAGCGGACATGATCGGCGTCGCTGGCCTGAGCTGGCTTGCGGCTGAACCGGAGCGGATCGGCCGCTTTCTCGCGATCACCGGCCTCGGCCCGGAGAACGTGCGGGCGGCCGCCCGCGACCCTTCGTTCCTGCCCGCACTCCTCGATTATCTGCTCGCGAACGAGGCCGATCTCGTTGCCTTTGCTTCCGAGATGAACCTCGACCCGGCGCGGGTTCGCATGGCGCGCGACGTATTGGCGCCGCCGGTTGTGCTTTAGCGCTTGGCGGGCGGCTGCGCGCAGGGCTTCTGCGGCAGCATCTCTACGCTCAAAAGTCGTCCCTTGAGCGCGAAATTTCCGTAGTTGAGCCGGAGCGCGCTCGACACGCCGTTCTCGTAGAGATCGAAAGCAAGTGTATAGGTAGGAAGGCGATCACCCCGGCTCGGTTCGAAGTAACTCGTGACTACGGGATAGCGTTTGAGCTTCGCAAGCGCCGGCGACAGCGGCGGTGTCTTCTCGTCATGCATGACGGCAGCGCCAATCACGGTCAGCGTTTCATAGACTTTCCTGCCGTCGGGCGAACCGTCATAAATGTTCGCGGACAACAACTTCTCGCCGCGCTCGGCGGCGGCAAGCATTGCGCGCGTGTGCTGCGTCGGCAGGTAGATCTTCGGCGGCAACACAAAATTCGCGGGCTTAGGTTTGGTTACGCGAACCGCGAGCGCATTGTCCTTCTGCCGAGTAACCGTGCCGATGACGTCTTCGCGGATCTGCTCGTTCACGTAATTCTGTGTCTTGAAACGGTAGCTGGTGGAAGCCGCGTTCTCCCAGCTTTCGTTCCTGAGATCGCTGACGGTCTCCTGCCCTTCGCCGGTATCGAGCGAGGTCACCTGCCGCAGCAGGATCGTATAGCCTTCGCAATCGCTGCCCTTAAGCTCAAAGGCAATTCGTCCGCTCGCCTTATCGACTTGCGTACCCGGCCGCTCGGCGTCGAGCGAAAGATTATAGATCGCGCGGTGCGCGACCAGCCCGGCTGCCGAAACCTCGCCTGCCGGGATCGCAAGCACGAGAACGGCGGCAACGAGGGAATTGCGAAACATCAGCTTCTCCGGTCAGGCGCGGCTTGCGCCTATGCGGGCGATCCGCCAAGACTCTTAGTCAAGACTAAGGCAAAGCGCGGAAGAAACGCGAGGGGACAATATGGCTAGCGAAATCGAACTCCGATTGCAAAAGCTCGGCATCGAACTGCCGAAACCAGCTGCACCCGTTGCAAACTATGTCGGCGCGGTCGTTGCAGGAAATCTGCTGGTCGTTTCCGGACAGCTTCCGATCGGACCAAACGGCATCGCGATCAAGGGCAAGCTCGGCGCCGGCGTTTCCGAAGCACAAGGCAAGGACGCAGCCCGCCTCTGCGCCATCAACATTCTCGCGCAAGCAAAGGCAGCACTCGGTGATCTCTCGCGCATCAAGCGCTGCATCCGGCTTGGTGGCTTCGTGAATGCAGTGCCGGACTATCAGACCATCCCGCAGGTCATCAACGGTGCTTCCGACCTCATGGTCGAAGCGCTTGGCGACGCGGGCAAACACGCGCGCTATGCTATCGGTGTCGCGCAGCTTCCGCTCGACGCCCCGGTCGAAGTCGAAGCCATGTTCGAGATTGCCTAAATGGCGCTCGATTGGCTTACGGCCCGTCCGATCGCGCATCGCGGCCTTCACGGTAACGGCGTGATCGAGAACTCGCTCTCGGCTGCCGCGGCTGCGGTCGCAGCAGACTACGCGATCGAAGTCGATCTTCAGTTATCCAAAGACGGCGTAATCTTCGTCTTTCACGACGAGACGCTGGACCGGCTGACGAGCGAAAAAGGCGACGTCGCGGACAGGACCGCATCCGAGCTGAAAACGATCAAGCTCAACAATTCGAGCGACACGATTCCCACACTCGACGACCTGTTAGCGCTTGTCGCAGGTAAGGTTCCGCTGGTGCTGGAGTTGAAAAGCTCATGGGATGGCGACGTGACGCTAGCCAAGAAGGTGGCTGACCGCCTCGCCGGTTACGAAGGCCCTGTCGCGGTCATGTCGTTCGATCCGGACCTTATTGCTGCACTGAAGACCCACGCGCCCGGCCTGCCGCGCGGAATCGTCGCTGAGCGCAAATACATCCATCCGTTCTGGAATTTTCTGAGCCCCTCGAAAAAGCGCTTCCTCGGCCTGCTCCTGCACCTCTTGCGAAGCAAACCGCACTTCGTCGCCTATGCCCAATTCAACCTTCCGGCGGTAGCACCGCTGATCGCAAAATACGTTTTCGGCATGCCGCTTCTGAGCTGGACTGTACGGACCGAGAAGGAACGTGCGCATGTCTCGCGCTGGGCGGACCAGATCATTTTCGAGCATATCAGACCGTAACTTTGTGCCCTTGAGCCGCCGCGAAGATCGGCGACAATGGGGGAATGGCTGAATCCCCGAAATTTCAGGTCCGCGTCGAAGGCTCGAT
>JAKFYO010000360.1 GCA_021730825.1 Hyphomicrobiales bacterium | reverse complement strand
ACACGAAGAGATGCGAAAGCCGGTTATGCAGCCTGAAACTGGCGGCGGTTCCTCCGCGCCAACGATGATCAAGGGTTTCGGTGGCGGTGCCGTGCACGAGCAGGCGTCGATGATGCAGCCGTCCATGAAGATGGAAAAGCAGATGGGCAGCTTCGACCCCGTAGTCGGATGGCTCGTCATTTTCGAAGGACCGGGGCGCGGACACGCAGTCAATATTTATGCCGGGATGAACAGTCTCGGCCGTTCGCCCGGCCAGCGCATTCGCGTTGATTTCGGTGATGCGTCGATCTCCGGCGAGGGTGCTGCATTCATTACCTTCGAGCCGAAACGGCGGACGTTCCACATCAATCACGGCGGCAAGGCCAACATCGTCTATCTTAACGACGAAGCCGTGCTGACACCGATGCCGCTTGCGGGCAGCAGCCTGATTGCAATTGGCGAAACGAAATTCCGTTTCGTACAGCTCTGCGGTCCGGACTTCACTTGGGAAGAAGAGAAATGAAATTCCAGGCCGCTGCGCGCGCAATTCGCGGCAGCAAAGATACCCAGGAAGATGCCTTCCGGGTTTATGACGCAAAAGGCGGAGACGCCGGAGAGATCGCTTCGAGCGATGCTGGCGTCGCGCTTTCGGGCGGCGGCCTGTTGCTTGTTGCCGACGGTATCGGCGGGCATTTCGGCGGCGACATCGCAAGCAAGATCACGGCAGATACTTTCGTAAAGAGTTATTTCGCGGGTAGCAGCGGCGCAGAAGCACGCTTGAAGACTTCACTCGATGCCGCCAATCAGGCGGTGGCGGACGCGCAGGCGAAAGAGTCCGGCCTGAAAGACATGGGCGCGACGCTGGTCGCGGGCTTTGTCGACAGCGGCACGATGTCGTTCGTCAGCATCGGCGACTCTTTGATCCTTCGCTATCGCGACGGCGAGTTGCATCGCGTGAATGCCGACCATTCCTATATGGAGATCGCGGACCGCGAGGCGCTCGGCTCCGGCGACCCCGCGCTGTGGCGCGATGTGATGACGCGCAAAGGCAGGGACTCGATCACGATCGCCGTGCTCGGCCGCTCGCTCGAGGACTTCGGTCATTCGCCGCAGATCGAGAGCCGGAAGATTCTGCCCGGCGATGTGATGATTTTTTCGAGCGACGGTCTCGAAACCCTCACCATGGTGCAGATTCAGAACTTCATCCGCACGCTGTTGCCGCAAGGCGTTGGCGCCGTCGCGGACGGGCTGATCAAGGCAGTCGACGGGATCGGCAGTAACCGTAATTATCAGGACAACGCGACGCTCATCGTCGCGCAGGCCGATGGCGTGCAGCCGGTGCGCGCAACTGTGACTTCCGAGAAAGAACCCGCAAAGACGGATACTACCGTACCGAAGACCGCGGCCGCTCCCGTGAAGCAGTCATCTGCTGCGATCAATGAGTCTGCGCGCTCCGGCCGCTGGGTGCCCGCGAAGATTGTTCTGGGCATCGTGCTTTGTGTCGTCGGCGTTGCCGCGATTTTGTTCGCAAGCGGAAAGACAGAGATGCTTCGCAGTGTCACGAAAGTTGTGCCACTGCCACAGGAGCAAGGGTTGCAGCAGCGCCCCGCGCTCTCGCCGGATAGCGACTCGCAACCGCGCACGCAGCGCGCGCCAACCGGCGCTGCACCTAATTAAATAGCGAAACCTCGCGGGTTGCGTTTGCGGCAGCAACGTGGCGCTGCTTAGTTGCGCGTCAATCCGCGCCGATAGTTGAAGCAAATCTTTTCGGAACATTCGCGCGGTGGTTTTGTTGCCCTCATGCTGCATCGCAAACAGTACGAGGGAAATTCGACAAATGAAGATCGCGCAGATCAGCCCGCTTATCGAAAGCACGCCGCCGAAACTCTATGGCGGAACCGAGCGCATGGTTTCCTGGCTCACGGAGGAACTCGTGCGGCAGGGACACGATGTCACGCTGTTCGCGAGCGGCGATTCTGTGACGGATGCGAAGCTAGAGGCGATGTGCCCGGAAGCGCTGCGGCTGGACCCGCGCGTGAAAGAAACCAATCCCTATTACTTCATCATGCTGGACGCGCTCCGCCGCCGCGCGGACGAGTTCGATATTCTTCATTTTCATATCGATTATTTTCACTACCCGCTGTTTCGCGACATCGCGAACAAGACGCTGACGACGCTGCATGGGCGGCAGGACACGCACGACCTGCAGCCGCTGCACGACGCTTTTCCCAACGTACCAGTTGCGACGATTTCGGATTCGCAGGCGAGTTTCATTAAGGGCCGCAACATCGCGGGTACGGTGCTGCACGGATTGCCGGAAAATCTTTTCCGGCCGAATTATCAGCCGAAGGGCGGCTATCTCGCGTTCCTCGGTCGTATGGCTCCAGACAAGCGGCCCGATCGCGCAATCGAAATCGCGCGCAAGTTGCACGTGCCGTTGAAGATGGCGGCGAAGGTCGATGATGCCGACCGCGAATATTTCGAACAGAAGATCAAGCCAATGCTTGCGGGCGACGGCGTGGAATTCATCGGCGAGATTGGCGAGCGCGAGAAGCAGGAGTTTCTCGGCAATGCCGCTGCACTTCTTTTCCCGATCGATTGGCCGGAGCCGTTCGGCCTCGTGATGATCGAGGCGATGGCCTGCGGTACGCCGGTGCTCGCGTTTCAGGAGGGCTCCGTGCCCGAAGTTATCGACGACGGCGTTTCGGGTGTGGTCGTGAATTCGGTGCCGGAAGCAGTGCTGGCATTTCCCGAACTGATGTCGCTCGACCGCAAGACGGTGCGCCGCACCTTTGAGCAGCGCTTCACCGTAAAGCGCATGGCCGAAGACTATGTCGGGCTTTACCGCGGCCTGTTCGCCAAAGGCACAAACGGCAAACGCGCTTCGCGCGGTACCGGAGCCAGGCCGGAAATCGGTGCCGTTCACGCACGCGAAGACTAGGCGGCCCGCCTAACCTTGCCGAAGCGGCCTGCGCTCGCTACATAGCCGCCGAACTCTCCCACGATTTCGGTATGGAGCGCAGGCCTCGCATGGCTTCCTGGCAATATGTCTATCAGATGATCGGGTTGTCGAAGGCCTATCCCGGCGGGAAGAAGGTCCTCGATAACGTTCATCTCTCGTTTTTCCCGACCGCGAAGATCGGCGTGCTCGGCGTCAACGGCGCCGGTAAATCGACGCTCATGCGCATCATGGCGGGGACCGACAAAGATTTCACCGGCGAAGCATTCGCTGCCGAAGGTGCCAAGGTCGGCTATCTGCCGCAGGAGCCGCAGTTAGACGCGTCGAAAAACGTGCGCCAGAACGTGATGATCGGTGTCGCGAACAAGCAGGCGCTGCTCGACAAATACAACGAGCTTGCCGCGAACTACTCGGACGAGACCGCCGACGAGATGGCGAAGTTGCAGGACGAGATCGAGGCCAAGAATCTTTGGGATCTCGACGCACAGGTCGATCTTGCGATGGATGCGTTGCGGTGCCCGGCGGACGATGCCGAAGTGGATAAGCTCTCCGGCGGCGAAAAGCGTCGTGTCGCGCTCTGCCAGTTGCTGTTGTCCGAGCCCGACATTCTGCTGCTCGACGAACCTACCAACCATCTCGACGCCGAGACGGTCTCCTGGCTCGAGGATTATCTGCGCAACTACAAGGGCGCGGTTCTGATCGTGACCCACGATCGCTACTTCCTCGATAACGTCACGGGCTGGATTCTCGAACTCGACCGCGGCCGCGGCATTCCCTACGAGGGCAATTATTCTTCGTGGCTCGTGCAGAAGCAGAAGCGGCTCGAACAAGAAGGCCGCGAAGAAGAAGCGCGCCAGCGCGCGATCGAACGCGAGCGCGAATGGATCCAATCGTCGCAGAAAGCCCGGCAAGCCAAGAGCAAGGCGCGTTTCCAGCGCTATGACGAACTCGTTGCGAAGCAAAACGACAAGGCGCCGCAAACCGCGCAGATTATCATTCCGGTCTCGGAGCGTCTCGGCCAGAACGTGGTGGATGCGGAAGGCCTTACCAAGGGCTTCGGCGATCAGTTGCTCATCGAGAACCTCAATTTCAAATTGCCGCCGGGCGGTATCGTCGGCGTGATCGGGCCGAACGGCGCAGGCAAGACCACGCTGTTTCGCATGATTACCGGCGCGGAAAAGCCGGACGGCGGAGAGTTGAAGATCGGCGACAGCGTGAAGCTCGGCTATGTCGACCAGAGCCGCGACTCGCTCGACGGCAGCAAAAACGTCTGGGAAGAAATTTCGGGCGGTGACGAGATCATCAAACTCGGCCCGAAGGAAATGCACAGCCGCGCCTATGTGTCGGCGTTCAACTTCAAGGGTGGCGACCAGCAGAAGAAGGTCGGCTCGTTATCCGGGGGCGAGCGCAACCGCGTGCATCTCGCGAAGATGCTGCGCTCGCATGCGAACGTTCTTCTGCTCGACGAACCGACCAACGATCTCGACGTCGATACCTTGCGTGCGCTCGAAGAGGCGCTGGAAGATTTCGCCGGCTGCGCCGTTATCATCAGCCATGACCGCTTCTTCCTCGATCGAATTGCCACGCATATCCTCGCCTTCGAAGGCGACAGCCATGTCGAATGGTTCGAAGGAAATTTCCAGGATTACGAGGCGGACAAGAAGCGGCGTCTGGGTGCCGCGGCCGAAATCCCGCACCGGATCAAATACAAGAAGTTTGCACGCTAAGAAAAAGCCCCGGAAATTTCCGGGGCTTCTTTTATTTCTTTCTTGGCGGCGCCGTTTCCGCGAAGCTCGGTCTGCTCTTGTGCTTTTCGTAATAGGCGAGCAGCAAAGGCGCTTTCTCCATCGCGGCTTTGCCTTCGGGCGTAACCCGCGACTGGCCGATGATCGGCATGGCGTACATGTCAGCGAGACCGAAACTGTCGCCGGAAAGATACCCGGTTTTCTCGACAGCCTTCCCGAGAGTCGTGAACTGCCGCTCGATCCGCTTGGTCGCGCGGTCGACCACGTCGCGGTCCGGCGATTTGTCGGGTTTCGTGGAAAAGAAATAAGCGTGCACGAGTTCGCGGATCACGGCCTTGTCGACCGAGGTCGCAACGAACGCGAGCCATTGCTCGGCCTGCGCTGCCTGCCACGGATCGCGCGGCATCAAAGCGGGGCCATCGAACGCCTCGTCGATGTAGCGGGTGATTGCGCGAGACTCGAACAGCGTGCGGTCGCCGTGACGCATGCCGGGGATCATGCCGCCGGGATGAATCTCCCTGGCCTGATCGCTTCGCGGCATCACTTCGATCAGTTCATACGGCACGCCTTTTTCGCGCGCGGCCATGCGCGCGGTGCGCACGAAATTCGATAACGACGTGCCGACGATCTGTAATGTGTTCATGGTTCCCCCTTGCGCGTTATTTTCCCTGATAGTCCGCTTTCACGACCTGCCGCAGCAGTTTTGAAAGCGCGATGGCGTTTTCCAATCCTATCGCTTTTTCGAAGCTTGTCTGGGCATCGCCCCAACTGTCCATTGCTTTCAATGCAACGGAAGAACCCTTTTTCGTCAGCACGAGCTGCTTCTTGCGGCGGTCTTCCTTGCCCGCTGCGACGGCAATGAAACCTTCGCGCTGCAAAGGCCGCAAATTGCGGCCGAGCGTAGTGCGGTCGAGCACCATGACTTCCGCGAGTTCGTTGATCGTCTTCGGGCCGACATAACTCAGTGTCGTGAGTACCGAGAGCTGCGAAATCCTTAGACCGCTGGTCGCAAGCGCCTTGTCGAAGTGCTGGGTCGCGACACGGGCCGCCTGCCGCAGAACGGTACAGGCGCAGCGATGGATGTCGGTCCGTTTCGGCATGGCTCTCGTCCCTCTGGACAAAGGCGTATATGCGCGCATAATGAGCGCATATACGCATAAGTCAACCAGTTTGCGGGAGGGCGGCATGAGCGAGCGCACACGGACTTTCAGCTGGAAAGACCCGAAGGAAAGCGCGGGCCTCGTGCTCACGATGCCGGGGCTGGAATTTCTACGCGGTATCCGCGACGGCACGATTCCGAACCCGCCGATCACCGACGCGCTGGATTACTCGCTCACCGTGGTCGAGCCGGGCTTTGTGGTATTCGAAGTCGATCCGAAGGAATTTCACTACAACCCGATCGGCTCGGTGCATGGCGGCGTCGCGCTTACCTTGATGGATTCCGCGATGAGTTGCGCAGTACAGACCATGTTGCCCGCCGGCACGGGCTACACGACGCTTGAGGTGAAACTGAATTTCGTGCGCGGCGTTACCGCGAAGACAGGCAGGATGCGCGCCGAGGGCAAGATCGTTCATTCCGGTGCGCGCACCGCAATCGCGGAAGGCCGCTTCGTCGATAAAGACGGCAAGCTTTACGCGCACGCCACGACGACGTGCTTTATTCTACAGCCGGAGAAGAAGTAGCGAAAAGCCTTACGGGCGAAAACCCGGCTGGCTAGCGAACTGGAAGCCGCCCTGTGTCGCTGCGGACGAGATGGCGCCGGAAAGCGCTTCCGCCCAGCACCCGTAGCTCCAGTCGTTCATGTGAAAGAGATCCGGCGAGAGAAACGCCTCGAACGGAATATGACGGCCCTCTTTCCACTCTTTCATCTGCGCCCAGCGGTGGAACACCGGAACGCCTTCCTCGCGCGCAATGACGCGGATCAGTTCGACCATCGGTTCGGCGTCCGGGTCTTTCAGGACCTTCGGCGCGTATTGCGGATCGATCAACACCACATCGGCGCCGATTGCGCGCAGGCGGCGCAGGCCGTCGCGCATAACGTCGCCTTCCTTGGTGATGCCGTCGGAGTTCAGAAGCGCGTTGGTGCCGACCTGCCAGAGTACGAGATCGGGCTGTGCGGCCTGTACGTCTTCCTCGAAGCGAGCGAGCATTTCGCGGTCGACCGCGCCGCTCATGCCGCGGTTGATGACGTGAAAGACGACATTGGGGAAGCGCGCATTCAGGCGCTTCTCGAGTTGCGTCGGATAATTGTGGTCGATCGAGCTTGCGCCGACGCCGGCCGTGGACGACGAGCCGATGGCGACGATCGTCACCGGCTCGCGGTTTAGAATCCGCTCGGCGACGCGCGGCAGCGCGCCGCCAAGGCGCGTGTATTCCGCGCTGGGAGCGCAGGCAGGCGGCGCAGAGTCAGCGTGAGCCGCGGGCGCGAGACAGAGCAGGGTGCCCGCCGCGATCAGGAGATTGCGTGTCTTCATTGCGGTAGCTTTGCAATCTCCGAGAAAGAGGCCGCGCGCGAAACGAATTCCGCGAGAATGCGGCCGAGGCAGCGGTGGACGGCTTCAAAGGTGCCGTCGTTCTTCAGCGCCGTGAAATCGAAAGCTTCGTTCTCGCTCCAGTGGCGCATGATGTCGTAGCGGTTGAACAGCGGAACGTCGGCATAGGCTGCGACGCGGCGAATGCGATCGTTCATCGCGCTGTAGTTTGTCACGAAGGAAGTGCGCGGGCTGAACTGCGGGTTCACGAAGATCACGTCGGCGCCGGATGCGCGGATGATCTCGACGGCCTTCTCCAGCTTGCGCTCATACTTGTCGGGATCGACGCCGACGATCGCTTCGACGGTGCCGGTCTGAATTATGACGAGGCCCGGCTTGTTCTTCTCGAGCGCCTGCGGGAGCGCTGCCAGAATTTCCTTGAGCGTCTTGCGCGCTTCGGTGTGTACGCCGACGTTGAAGGCATAGTTCGGGAGGCGCTCTTTCAGCGCGGTCTCCAGAAACATCGGGTAGGAGCGCAGCTTGTCGCCGATACGGGTCTGCGAGGGCGCGCTCGATACGAAAAGAATGTCGAGGGACTTCGTGGCGCGAAGCGTGAGGCCGGCTTTCACCGCCTTGTAATAGGGTTCGACATAAGCATCCGGGGCCTCGCAGCGTTGGTCCTGCGCGGCAGCCATTCCAGACATGAGCAAGAACGGCGCAAGCGCCGCCCCTATTGCCTTGGCCCACATACGGGACCCCCTAGAACGCCTAATACTTTAGTCTAAGTTACCAGGTTCTTTGGTGCCCGGCTTTGCAGCTTCTTATACCACGTCATGATGCCCGCAAGGGCAATCATCGCGAAGATGCCCCCGAAGCTCACGAAGACCTGAAACAGTATCCGGGAGGACACTTCGATCATCAGAATATGTGCGGTGAACGACAAAAATACCCCTAAGCAGAAGATTTCCAGGGAGTGTTCTCCGCACAGGATTAACGGTTTTGCCCAGTCGCTGCGCAGAAACTGGGCATCGGCCGGGACAAAGCGGACCACGATGGCGGTCAGAATCAGGAAGTGAGCAAGCCGGAGCGGGTCCAGCCCGGTCTTATCGAGCGGGAAGATCAGGAGCCAATCCGGCCAGTCGATCGGCAGCGGAATGTTGGTGGCCAGCGTCATGAAGGCCGCGAAGGCCAGGTAAATCCCGCCGAGAATCAGCAGCGCTTTAGAGCGGATCAGCCAGCCGATCTGTTTCGCTCCGCCGGTCCCGCACCAGGCGCCGATCAGGAACAGAAACTGCCAGGCAAACGGACTGAAGTACCAAACCTTGTCTGCGGGATAGGCCTGCAAATTCCATCCGAAGTAGCGGGCCGCGAGATAGAGAACGAAGGAGGCGGCGAGCGCGATGTTGGGCGCGCGCAGGATGAGCCAAAGCATCAGCGGGAAGAACGCCATCAGCACGATGTAGAGCGGCAGCACGTCCACGTTTGCCGGCAGGAAGCGCAATAGAAGCGCCTCGACGATCACGATCTCAGGCCGCTGCAAGAAGTGCAGCAGGTTCATTTCCTCGATGTAGAGCGGGTTTTCGAAGCGGGCTGCGACCCACGAAATCTGCGCGAGATAGATCATGAAGAGGAAGATGAAGGCGACGTAGATCTGCCAGACGCGCTTTAGAATCCTCATGCTCGCGACCGTGAAGCCGCGCTCCATCATCACGCGGCCATAGACGAAGGCCGCCGTGTAGCCCGAGATGAAAACGAACATCTCGGCCGCATCCGAGAAGCCGAAGTTGCGGGTGGTGAACCAGCCCACGAAATTCGAAGGAATGTGGTTCAGAAAAATCAGCCAGAGCGCCGCGCCCCGAAAAAAATCGAGGCGCAGATCGCGCTCCTTCGGCGGAAGTGTCACCGCGCCTACGGGAATCGAAAGCCCTAAAGCCATGCTCATGCGCGGACCTTAGGGGAGGCATCCGAGCCTGAAAATACAGGCTTTGCCGTTATTTACGCGCCTTTGACACGGCCGCCTTGCAACCCCATATTTAATGACATAAAGATATCCTTATGTGATGGGCAATGGGCTTTCGCCCATGCTGCCAGAGGTTTTCTGTCGTGGTTCGCAAGAAGGCGCCCTCCAATTTCGACGCGTTGCTCGGCGGTCTGAAAGCCGCCGCGGAAGACACGCGTCTGCGCCTGCTCGCGTTGCTCGATCAGGCGGAACTCACCGTTTCCGATCTCACCGACATTCTCGGCCAGTCGCAGCCGCGCATTTCGCGGCATCTGCGTTTGCTCGCGGAAGCCGGCATCGTCGAGCGTTTTCGCGAAGCGAGCTGGGCATTCTATCGCCGTGCTTCGGAAGGTGCTGGCGCGCCGCTTGCGGACGCAATTCTGGCGCTTGCCGATCCGTCCGATCCGATTTTCGAACGCGATCGCGAACGGCTCGCGCAGGTGCGCGCGTCGCGCCAGTCGGCTGCGCAGAATTATTTCCGCAAACACGCCGGCCGCTGGGACGAGCTTCGCAAGCTGCATGTTTCCGATGTCGCAGTGGAGGCGGCCGTTCGCGAGGCGCTGGCCGGAAAACGGATCGACTCGCTCCTTGATCTCGGCACCGGCACGGGCCGCATTCTCGAACTGTTCGGCCAGGAGATTTCGCGCGGCGTCGGCATCGATCTCAATCCGGAGATGCTGCAATTCGCCCGCGCCAATCTCGATAAAGCAGGATTAAAGAACTGCTCGGTGCGGCAGGGCGATCTCTACAATCTGCCGTTCCCGCGCGACAGTTTCGACGCGATCGTGATGCATCAGGTGCTGCATTATCTCGATGACGGCGCACGTGCGCTGCGGGAAGCCGCGCGTGTGCTGCGCCCTATCGGCCGTCTGGTGGTCGTCGATTTCGCTCCGCATCAGCTCGAGTTTCTCCGCGACGAGCACGCCCATCGCCGCCTCGGCTTTGCGCCGGATGTCGTCGAGCAATGGCTGAAGGACTCCGGTCTCGAATTCGACCGCCACCGGGCTCTGCTGCCTGAAAAGAAAAACGAAAACGCGCTCACCGTTTCGGTCTGGGTTGCGCGCGATTCGCGCATTCAGATCGCGGGCGAGGGCAGGGAGGTTGCGTGATGAGTAACGATATTCAGGTCTCGTTCGAATTCTTTCCGCCTAAAACACCGGACATGGAAAAGACCTTGTGGACTTCGCTCGCGCGTCTTGCGCCGCTGAAGCCGCGCTTCGTCTCTGTAACTTACGGTGCGGGCGGCTCCACGCGCGAACGCACGCACGGCACGATTGCGCGCATGCTGCGGGAGACTGCGCTGACGCCTGCGGCGCATCTGACCTGCGTCGGCGCGACGAAAGCCGAGACCGACGATGTCGTGCAAGGCTACTGGAACGAGGGCGTGCGCCATATCGTGGCGCTGCGCGGCGATCCGGTGACGGGTGCGGGTACAAAGTACGAGCCGCATCCCGGCGGCTATGAGGGCAGCCCCGAACTGATCGCGGGCATTAAGAAGATCGGCAATTTTGAAATTTCGGTTTCGGCCTATCCCGAGAAACATCCGGACAGCGCGAGCGTGGACGCCGAGATCGAGTTGCTCAAGCGTAAGGTCAATGCGGGTGCGACGCGCGCGATCACGCAGTTCTTTTTCGGAAACGATCTCTACTTCCGCTATCTCGACCGCGTGCGGTCAAAGGGCATCGATATTCCGGTCGTGCCGGGCATTCTTCCGGTGCTGAATTTTGCGCAGGTGAAGAAGTTCGCCGAGCCATGCGGCACGCATGTACCGCAATCGCTTGCCGAGCGTTTCGCGGGTCTCGAAAACGATCCGGAAACCCGGAAACTCGTTGCCGCGACCGTCGCAGCCGAACAGGTCAACGATCTCAGGCAGCGCGGCGTGAACGAGTTTCACTTTTATACGCTGAACCGGTCCGAGCTTGTGTTTGCGATCTGTCATCTGCTCGGCATTCGCCCTGTGGCGGGCGCTGCTGCCGCGTAATTGGAATTAAGTAATGAGTGACAAGAAGTTCGAAATCTCGCCCGCCGAAAAGACGCTTCGCGAAATCGCGGAGAAGCGTATTCTCGTGCTCGACGGTGCCTGGGGCACGATGATTCAGGCGCTGAACCTGGATGAAGCCGGGTATCGCGGTGCGCGCTTCGATGCGTGGAATCGCGAAGTGCGCGGCAATAACGATCTTCTCAATCTCTCGAAGCCCGATGCGATCCGCGACATCTCGCTGAAATACTTTCGCGCGGGCGCGGATATCTGCTCTACCAACACATTCTCATCCACGCGCATCGCGCAGGCCGATTACGG
>JAKFYO010000123.1 GCA_021730825.1 Hyphomicrobiales bacterium | reverse complement strand
ATGCCGGGCTGAAAGTTTCGGACGTCTCCGACCTCACCGGTTTTCCGGAAATGATGGACGGCCGCGTAAAGACGCTGCACCCGAACGTGCATGGCGGCATTCTCGCGATTCGCGACAACAAAGATCACGCAACCTCGATGAAGGCGCACGCGATCCAGCCGATCGATCTCGTCGTTGTCAATCTTTACCCATTCGAGGAGACGGTTGCGAAAGGTGCCAGCTACGACGATTGCATCGAGAACATCGACATCGGCGGCCCGGCGATGGTGCGGGGAGCCGCGAAAAACCACGGCGATGTTGCGATCGTGGTCGACACCGCCGATTACGAAGAGCTGCTTCGCGAAATTTCCGAACACGGTGGTACCACGCTTACCTTCAGAAAGCGCTTGGCTGCGAAAGCATACGCGCGCACTGCGGCCTATGATTCTGCGATCTCAAACTGGTTCGCGAGCGAATTGAAGAACGATGCGCCGGCCTGGCGCTCATTCGGCGGCAAGCTCGTGGAAAAACTTCGCTACGGCGAAAACCCGCACCAGATTGCAGCGTCTTACAAAGGTGGCGACCCCCGCGCAGGCGTATTATCCGCTCGGCAGTTGCAAGGAAAAGAACTTTCCTACAACAACCTCAACGACACTGATGCCGCATATGAATGTGTCGCGGAATTCGATCCGAAGCGTTCCGCCGCCGTGGTGATCGTGAAACACGCGAACCCATGCGGTGTCGCGGAAGGCGAAACACTCTTGGGCGCTTATCAGAAGGCCCTTGCCTGCGATCCGGTCTCCGCCTTCGGCGGCATCATCGCGACCAATCGCCCGCTCGATGCGGACGCCGCGAAGGCAATGGTGGAAATTTTCACCGAAGTCATCATCGCGCCGGGCGCAAGCGACGAAGCGATCAAAATCGTAGGCGCTAAGAAAAACCTGCGACTGCTGCTAACCGACGCTTTGCCCGATCCGCGCGCGAAGGGCCTGACCTTCAAATCCATCGCGGGTGGTTTGCTCGTGCAGTCTCGCGATAACACTGTCGCGGACGATCTCGACTTGAAAGTCGTCACCAAGCGCGCGCCGACCAAAGCCGAACTCGACGATCTGCGTTTCGCCTTCCGGGTCGCGAAGCACGTGAAGTCGAACACCATCATTTATGCGAAGGACAAAGCCACCGTCGGCATCGGCGCCGGACAGATGAGCCGCGTCGATTCCGCGCGCATTGCCGCGCGTAAGGCCGAAGACGCCGCGAAAACCGCAGGGCTAGATACGCCGCTTACCAAAGGCTCGGTTGTGGCAAGCGACGCCTTCTTCCCGTTCGCGGACGGCTTGTTGTCAGCGATCGAAGCGGGTGCCACTGCGGTGATTCAGCCCGGCGGCTCCATTCGCGATGACGAAGTGATCGAAGCCGCCGACAAGGCCGGCATTGCGATGGTATTCACCGGCGTGCGGCACTTCCGGCACTAGCGCGCGATCCCCGAAAAGTGGGAACCGGTTTTCGGCAAGGATCACGCGCAAATTAAACTTTCTGCGCGGTATCCACGCGCAAGAGCAACAGCCCGCCAACGACAAAGAACAGCACCAGCACCGACACGCCCGCCTTCTGGTTAAGCGTAAGCGCAGTGACGGTCGCGACCAGAAACGGCCCCATGAACGAGGTCAGTTTTCCGGAAAGCGCAAACAACCCGAAGAACTGCGCGAGTTGCGCTTTGGGTGCCAGGCGCACGAGCAGCGCGCGCGAAGCCGCCTGCAAGGGTCCCGCCGCAAGACCGATAAATAATCCGATCACAACATAAAGCTTCTCGGAAGTGCTCGCGAACAATCCGGCATGCGGATCGGCGGCAGCGACCGGGAAGAAGAAGAAAATCCGGTCGCGGTCGAGCGACAGGATCGCAATGCACGATATAAACAAGATCACGAGCGAGCCAATAATAACCGGCCTAGCACCGAATTTGTCGTCGAGCCTGCCGCCGGCAAGCGCGCCGGCGGTGCCTGTGATGGTAAGCAGAATTCCGAACACGCCAAGCTGGATCGCGCCCCAGCCGAAAGTTCCGGCGGCGTAAATGCCGCCGAAGGCAAAGAGCGCGACGAGACCGTCGGCATAGACCATGTTTGCGAGCAGGAAGGTGCCGATGTTCTTGTGCTTGCGCGCTTCGCGCAGCGTGGCGAACGTTGTGGCAATGCCCTGCCTGATCGCAGGGCCGAGCTTCATCGCGCGCGAATTGTCGGGCGTGAGCAGGAACAGCGGCAGCACGAACACGACAAACCAAATCGCCGTGAGCGGGCCGATAAAGCGGTCGCCTTCGCGCGCGGCCGCATCCAGCCCGAAGATCGGCGATGTACCGATCAGCGTCAGTCCGGTTTTTGGATTCGTGGAGAGAAAGAGAAGCGCAATGACAAGCGAGCACAGTCCGCCGAGATAGCCGGTCGCCCAGCCGAGACCCGAGAGCCAGCCGATTTTATTCGGCGGCACCAGCGACGGCATCATCGCATTGTTGAATACCGTCGCGTATTCCATGCCGATGGTCAGGACCGCGAAGGATACGAGCACGATCATGATCGTGCTTTGATCGCCCGGCTTGCCGAACCACAGACCGAGCGAGCCGATAATCAGGAGCACGCCGAAAGCGGCAATCCAAGGTTTACGCGTGCCGGTTGCATCCGCAACCGCGCCGACGAACGGCGAGGTCAGAGCAATCACGATCCCCGCGGCGGCGGCGGCGAAACCCCACAACGCCTGCCCTTCCGCCGGACTGTTTGCGACGGCAGATGCAAAGTAAGGCGCGTAAATGAAAGTCGTGACGAGGGTCGCAACCGGCTGGCACGCCCAGTCGAACAGAACCCACCCGAAGATCGCGCGGCGCGGTGCTTGATGCATGGTATTCCTAGGAAGCAAGCTCGCTGATCAGGTTCGCAGCTACCGCGAGCTTCGACAAGGTAAGTCCCGATTCCGCTATTTCCTGCACGCCGCGCCGCGCCCGATCGACATTGCCTTTGTGTGCAGCGACCCAGGCTTCAATCGCCGCGGGGCCGGACTTTCCGCTGGCGAGTGCCGCCGCGACGATGCGGCGCTGGCTGGCGGAAATGCGCGCAAGCGCAAGATCGAAGGCAAGCCGGTCGAAATAATCCGCAAGCTTTACGCCACCGCCCGCAGCTAACACGCGATCAAGCCGGAAATAGTCTTCTGCCGCAAAGTACGTCTCGGCGACGGCGAGCGTCTGCTGCCCGCTTTGTCCTGCAATCAGAACGATATCGCTTGCCGAGGTAAGTTCCGGCAACCGCGCGATCTTCGCGGCAAGCGCACCCGGCACCTGCTTCGACGCGATCTCCGCGGTGCGCATTTGCAACTGCGCGACACGCTCGGCAGGCAAAAGCTTCTCGATAGTCTGCTCGACTGCGTCGATGCCCTCGCGATAATGCGCGACAGTCCGTGCAAGGCCTTGCGAGAAGTCGGCGTTGCGCACGAACCACACCACGCGATCGAGCAGAAGTTTTTTGACCGAGTCGTACAGCGCGAGCTGCGCGGCCCCTGTAATTTTTGTATCCAGCGCGTCGATCTCGCGGTTGATCTCGACCATCCGATAGCTGTCACGGACAGTGGCATAAGCTTTCGCGATCTGCGCAACCGTGGCGCTGGTTTCCTCGGAAACGCGCACCACGAACGCAGGTCCGCCACGATTGATCATGGAGTTGCCGAGCCGGGTCGCAATGATTTCGCGACGCAGGCGATGGCCATCGACCGCATCCGGATAACGCGCCGGTACTTCGCCGGGGAAATAGCGCAGCAACTCTTCCTTGAAATACTCGTCGTCCGGCACGTCGGAGGCGATCAGGTCGTCGAACAACGTGAGCTTTGCGTAAGCAAGCGTGACCGCAAGCTCGGGCCGCGTCAGCCCTTGTCCCTTCGTCTGCCGCTCGGCGAGCGTCATGTCGGAAGGCAGATATTCCACGGCACGATCCAGGAGCCCGCGCCGCTCGAGATTACGCATCAACTGCATCTCGAAGCCGACATCGTTCACGCCCTCGCACTCGACCAATGAGACCGCGAGCGTCTGGAGATAGTTGTTGCGAAGCACGAGGGAGGCGACTTCTGGCGTCATTTCGGCGAGCAGCGTGTTGCGGTCTTCGAGTGAGAGCTTGCCCGCGCGCACCGGCGTCGAGAGTGCGATCTTCAGATTCACTTCGACGTCCGATGAATTCACGCCGGCAGAGTTATCGATAGCATCGGTATTCAGCCTGACACCGCGTTGCGCCGCCTCGATGCGTCCGCGTTGCGTCATGCCAAGATTCGCGCCCTCGCCTACTACCTTTGCCGCAACGTCGTTGCCAGTAATGCGGATCGCGTCGTTCGCGCGGTCACCCGCCATCGCGTCGTTTTCGCTGGAGGCGCGCACATAAGTGCCGATGCCCCCGAACCAGAGAAGATCGACCTGGCTTTTCAGGATCGCGTTCATCACTTCGGCGGGCGTCGCGTCGCTCTTTTCAAGCGAGAGCAGCGACTGAATTTCCGGCGAAAGCGGAATGCTTTTCGCGCTGCGCGGGAAAATTCCGCCGCCTTTCGAAATCAGCGCCTTGTCGTAGTCCTGCCAGCTCGAACGCGGCAATTCGAACATGCGCGAGCGCTCCGAAAAACTAGTTTCCGGGTTTGGCGAAGGATCGATGAAAATGTCGCGGTGATCGAAAGCGGCAACGAGCTTGATTGTTTTTTCCAGCAGCATGCCGTTACCAAAAACGTCGCCCGACATGTCGCCGACACCCGCCACCGTGAACGGCGTCTTGGAAATATCGATGTCCATTTCGCGGAAGTGGCGCTTCACCGCTTCCCACGCGCCGCGCGCGGTGATGCCCATCTTCTTGTGGTCGTAACCGGCCGAGCCGCCGCTCGCGAACGCGTCGCCGAGCCAGAAGCCGTGCTCGATGGCAAGCCCATTCGCGGTGTCGGAGAAAGTAGCGGTGCCCTTGTCGGCGGCAACCACGAGATACGGATCGTCCGAATCGTGCCGCACCGTATTTTCCGGCGGCACGACTTCGCCCTCGGCAGAAAGATTATCGGTAATCTCCAGAAGCGAGCGGATGAAAATTTTATAGGTCTCGGTGCCTTCGGCCATGAAGATTTCGCGCGACGGATTAACCGGCATCAGCTTCGGAACGAACCCGCCTTTGGCGCCGACCGGCACGATCACGGCGTTCTTCACTTGCTGGGCTTTCACGAGCCCGAGCACTTCGGTACGGAAATCCTGCGGACGGTCGGACCAGCGGATGCCGCCGCGCGCAACTTTGCCGAAGCGCAGATGCACGCCCTCGACCCGCGGGGAATAAACGAAAATCTCGAACAGTGGCCGCGGCAGCGGTAGATCGTCGATCTTCCGGCTCTCGAACTTGATCGCGATCGTCGGACGCGGACCGCCGTCTTTCGCGATCTGATAGAAATTCGTGCGCACGGCAGCTGCAATGAGATTAACGAGCCTGCGCAAAATGCGATCTTCATCGAGACTTTGCACTGCGGCGAGTGCAGCCTCAATACGCTCGCGAATTTCCTTCTCCCTAGCATCGCGCGCGTTTGCGTTCTCGCGCGGATCGAAGCGGGCATGAAACAGCGCAACCAGATCGCGCGAGATTTGCGCATTCTTATTCGCAGTCAGCCAGAGATAATCCTGACTGTAAGGAATCGCAGCCTGGCGCAGATAACGCGCGAGCGTGCGGACCAGCGAGACATCGCGCCACGGCATACCCCCATTCAGAACGAGCGCGTTGAAGCCGTCGTTTTCCGCACGGCCCTGCAACACCGCCATGAGCGCGGCTTCTAACCGTGCATCCAGCACTTCGGCCTCGATCTCGCGGCCGTCTGCGCGCACAAGCGTCATGTCATGCAGCCAGACCGTGCCGCCCGCGGCCGCCTCCCGCTCAACGACATACGTGCGCTCGTCGATGACCGAAAAGCCCATGTTTTCGAGCAACGGCACGCGCTCTGAGAGCGGCAGCGGACGCTCGCAATTCCAGACTTTCAGATTGACGGATTTCTTGTCCGCATCGGCCGCGCGATAGAAATTGATCGCTAGCGGTTTTTCCTTCGAGAGATTTTCGATGATCCGCACATCGGCGACTGCGTCTTTTGCGGAAAACGCCTCGCGATAAGCCGCGGATTGTGCGCTTTTATATTTGCCCTCGATCTCCCGCGCTTTCGCGGGATCGAACGCGGTTGCAAGCTGCTGTGTGAACTCATCGGTCCAGCTTCGTACGATCGCGGCAACACCCGCTTCGAGCTCCGCGCGGGAGGGATTGGGCGTCTCGCCCATATCGCGCCCGATGATGAAGTGCACGCGCGTGAGCGGCCCATCGGGAAAGAATGGATAAAACGCGGAAACGCGCCCCTGATAGATCTGCGCAAGATATGCGCCGATCCTGGTTCGGATCGTGCTGTCGTAACGCTCGCGCGGGACATACACCATCACAGAGACGAAGCGGTTGAAGCGGTCGCGGCGGGACAGCACGCGGATTCGCGGCCGCTCTTCGAGTTGCAGGATCGAAAGCGAGAACTGCAACAGGGTATCGCGGTCGATCTGGAACAGATCGTCACGCGGATAGGTTTCGATCACATTGGCGAGCGCCTTGCCCGAATGGCTTTCCGGCGCGAAGCCCGCATGGTCCAGCACGAACGCCGCCTTGCGCCGCAGGTACGGAATTTTCAGTACCGATTCGCGATAGACCGGCGATGTGAACAGGCCGACGATCCTGCGCTCGCCGCTGAGCTTGCCGTTCTTGTCGAAGCGCTTGATGCCGACGTAGTCCATGTGTGCGCGGCGATGCACGCGCGAGCGTAAGTTCGCTTTGGTGACGATCAAGGGCAGCGGCAACTTGAGGAATTCGCGAAGCTCCGGCGTTGTCGCGACCGGTTCGTTCGCGCGGCGTAACACGCGCACGTCGCGGTTACGCAGAATGCCGAGCCCGGTTTCGTAAAGCGGCTCGAGAGAAATATTGTCACCGCTACCCATCACGACATTGTCGCGGCAGCCTAGAAACGTGAACTGCCCGTCGCGCAGCCACTTCATGAAGGCGACCGCTTCCGCGAGCTCTTCTTCGGGAAGCGGGTGCGTCTTCTTCTGCAAGCCGTCGATCACCTCGCCGGCATATTCCACCATCGCCGGCCAGTCGGCGACGCAAAGGCGCACGTCGTCGAGCGTCGCGCCTAACGCGGCTGCGATGCCGGCGTGGCGAGATTCGTCCACGCGCTCGACATGAATGTGAATGAAACTTTCGCGGCGCTTTTTCTTACCGTCCTTCGCAAGCCCGCGCCATTCGTCGAGCGTGCCGTCTTCTTTTCGCTCGACGGAGAATATCGGGTGTACCGCGAGCCTGACCGCGAGACCTTGCTCGGCAAGCTCATTTGCAATCGAATCGAGCAGGAACGGCATGTCGTCGTTCTCGATTTCGATGACGGTGATCGCGGATAACGCGCGATCCGTGCCGGACTGCTGCGGATTATAAATCTGGATATCGGCCTTGCCCAGCGGACGCGTCGCGAGATGCGCGCGGCTTCTTGCGGCGAGTGCCGCGATCTCCGCCGGGGTATAAGAAAGCAGGTCTTCCGGCGATGCCGCGCCGAAGAGTGCGGCGATGAAATCAGGCGGCAGCTTTTGCGCGGCAGTTTGCTTCGCGGCTTCTTTCAGCAGCGCTTCCGCTTCCGGGCTCGCGCCGGACGCAAATTTTTCCGCGATGTTCATTCCGCCGCCTCCCTGCTCCCCCGCAGGATCGGCAGTTCTCGCGTTGCCGCGGCGCCGATTCCTCGCAGTCTCTGCCTCCGCAAACCCGCTGTCGAGCCCGCGGTTTCAGCCGGGCTTCCCGGCTGTTAGGCTTGGCTTACACGCCAAAAGGGACATGACCATGAAGGCCGCAGCCAATCCGACATCCGTCGCCACGAAGCAGGAAAGAGTGATGGCGCTTGACCTTTCGCCCGCCGAACTGGACGAGGCGATGCAGGCCTATTTCGCAAAATGCCAGGAAAAGCTCGGCTTCATTCCGAATGTGCTCAAGGCCTACTCCTTCGATCTCGCCAAGCTGAAGGCCTTTGTCGCGATGTCGGATGACCTGATGCTCGCGAAATCCGGACTTTCCAAAATTGAGCGCGAGATGATCGCGGTCGTCGTTTCCTGCGCGAACCATTGCCATTACTGCCTGGTCGCGCATGGCGCGGTGTTGCGCAAGCTCACGGGTAATCCTTTGCTTGCCGAAACCATGGTCGCGAATTACCGCGCCGCGGAACTGGATCAGCGCACGCACGCGATGCTGGATTTCTCCTGGAAGCTTACCGAGGCGCCATGGGAAGTCGGCGAGGAAGATCGCGCAGCACTTCGCAAGTCCGGATTTTCCGACCGCGACATCTGGGATATTTCCGCGGTCGCAGGCTTCTTCAATATGTCGAACCGCATGGCGACCGCATCCGGTAACGAACCGAACGCCGAATATTATTCGATGGCGCGCTGATGAAGGCCCGCATTCTTGTTTGAAAGTTTGAGAAAGTCTTTCGCAGCAAGGAGCGTTGGCGCGTTCGGCACGCTTGCGCTGTTGCTCGTGCTCGGCCTGCCTTCATTCGCGCAGTCCACGCCCGATCCGGAAACCGACATTGTCCGTCTCGCAGGCACGATCAAGCCGGTCGTTGCGAAGAACGGCATGGTGACGACACAGGAAGCAATCGCAACCCGTGTCGGCGTCGAGATTCTCGAGAGAGGCGGTAACGCAGTCGATGCCGCAGTTGCGGTTGGTTTTGCACTCGCAGTCACGCACCCCCGCGCCGGCAATCTCGGCGGCGGCGGCTTCTTCGTGATCTGGCTTGCCAAACAACAACAAGCCGTCGCTCTCGACTTTCGCGAGATCGCGCCGGCCGCGATCAACGTAAAAAGTTTTCTCGACGAGAACGGCAAGCCGAGTAGCGCCAAGGCAACGAGCACGGGCCTCGGCGTCGGCGTACCGGGGAGCGTGTCAGGACTTGCCACTGCGCTTGAAAAATTCGGCTCCGGCAAGTTCACGCTTGCCGACCTGATTGCGCCCGCAATGAAACTTGCAAGAGACGGCATTCCGGTCGAGAGCGATCTCGAGCGCTCGATCAATTTCTTTCAGAAGACGCTCATGCGCTGGCCGTCGAGCGCGAAGATTTTCGTAAAAGACGGCGCGCCGCTGAAGAAGGGAGACCTTCTCGTCCAGCGCGATCTCGCAAACACGCTGGAGGCGATAGCGAAGCGCGGCCCCGAGGCTTTCTATAAAGGCGAGATTGCGGAAAAGATCGCACGCGCGGTGCGCGAGGCCGGCGGCGTCATGACCGCCGATGATCTCGCAAAATATAAAACCGAGATTCTCGAGGTCGTGCGCGGAAACTACAGCGGTTACGACATTCTCTCGATGCCGCCGCCCTCTTCGGGCGGTGCGCTCCTGGTGCAGTTGCTGAACATTCTTGAAGGCTTTGATTTCAAAGGCGGGCCGAATGCGCCGCACACGCTGCATCTCATGGTCGAGGCGATGAAACGTGCTTACGCGGACCGCGCGGAGTTCTTCGGCGATCCTGCTTTCGTAAACGTGCCGCTCGACCGGCTGATCTCGAAGGAATATGCCGCACGCGTTCGCGCTGGCATCAATCTTTCGCAGACAACGCCTTCTTCGCAGATCAAAGCGGGACTCACGCCGAAAAAGGAAGGCGAGAACACCACGCACTTTTCGATTTTGGATAAAGACGGCAACGCGGTCGCCGCCACCGTCACGCTCAACCTGAATTTCGGCCTTGGTCTCGTTGCCGAAGGCACCGGCGTTTTACTCAATAACGAACTCGATGACTTCGCGCTCGCGCCCGGTATGCCGAATGCGTTCGGGCTTGTCGGCGGCGAAGCCAATGCGCCCGGCCCCGGCAAGAAACCGCTTTCCTCGATGACCCCGACGATTTTGCTGAAAGACGGAAAAGTTTTTCTCGTCACCGGCTCGCCAGGCGGCTCGACCATCATCACGACCGTGCTGCGCGTCGTTTCCGGCGTGATCGATCACAAGCTCAATATCGCAGACGCGGTGCTGCTCCCGCGCATCCATCATCAATGGATGCCGGACGAAGTGCGCGCGGAACGCGCGCTCGAGCGCATGATGCCACCCGAGCAATGGATCGCGTTCGAGACTTATGGTCACAAGGTCGATTTCTTCCGCTTCAACATCGGTGCCGCGAATTCGATTCTGGTGACGCCGGAAGGCATCACCGGCGTTTCCGACCCGCGCTATCTCGGCACGCTGGCTGCGGGGCACTAAGCATGATCCCGAAAAGTGTGAAGCGGTTTTCGGAAAAGATCATGCTCAATGATGACGTAAGGAGAAGGTAAGGAAATGCGGCAGGCGACGCATGCGCTGACCCTTCAGACCAAAGGTCAGGCACTCTATGAGTTCACGGATAAAGTGCTGCGCTGGCTTGACGGCGAAAAATTCTCGACCGGCCTGCTCACAGTCTATTGCCGCCACACCTCGGCGTCTCTCTTAATACAAGAGAACGCCGACCCGGACGTGCAGACCGATCTGCAGAACTATTTCCAGGAAATCGCGCCGGAGTCGGAGCGCTATATCCATAGCGCCGAAGGCGCGGACGATATGCCGGCGCACCTGCGCGCGGCGCTCACCCAGACCAGCCTTTCGATTCCGATCGTCGCGGGCCACCCGGTGCTCGGCACCTGGCAGGGTATTTATCTCTTCGAACACCGCGCGCGGCCGCACACGCGCGAGATCGTGCTGCACGTGATCGGCGACTGAATAAGAGAAAATTGGAGCGGGCGAAGGGATTCGAACCCTCGACCCCGACCTTGGCAAGGTCGTGCTCTACCCCTGAGCTACACCCGCATCCGGAAATGGCGGGGCGAACCCGCCGGGTAGAGCGGGGTTCTAGGCAAAAGCTTACGCTCACGCAACACCTGAAAAAGCTGAGCCTTAACGCGGGTTTGGGCCACATTTAAGCAGGGCCTAATTTGCTTTCGAGCGCTATGGACCCCATTTATGGTTCGGAACCAGAGAGGTCGGGAGCGGAATATGGAGTTAAATCCGGGAAACGGCGCGGCAGCAGCCAGCGCGAGCGACGTGATTTCCGACACCACGACACAGACCTTCATGAAGGATGTGATCGAGGAGTCCAAGAAGCAGCCTGTGCTCGTCGATTTCTGGGCGGAGTGGTGTGGTCCCTGCAAAACGCTAACTCCGATTCTCGAAAAAGCCGTGCGCGCCGCCGGTGGCGCAGTGAAGCTCATGAAAATGGACATCGACAAGCACCCGCAGATTCCGGGTCAGCTCGGCATCCAGTCGATCCCGGCGGTATTCGCCTTCGATAAAGGCCAGCCGGTCGATGGCTTCGTCGGCGCGTTGCCCGAAGGTCAGGTCACTGCCTTCATCGAGCGCGTCACCGGCAAGACAAACCCTTCGACTGAACTCCTGAACGAAGCCGAAGCGAAATTCGCCGCCAACGAATTCGATGACGCAACCTCGCTGTTCGCCGAAGTGCTGACCGACGATCCGGCGAATGCACGCGC
>JAKFYO010000100.1 GCA_021730825.1 Hyphomicrobiales bacterium | reverse complement strand
AAACACCATCCGCGTCTTCGGCGTGACACAGGCGAGGATCGCGTCGACGTCGGTGGTGTAATTCTTTTCCGGCGCGATCACGGGCGTGGCTCCCGCCGACAACGTGACGTTGCGGTACATCAGGAATCCGTGCGTCGTGTAGATCGCCTCATCACCGTCCTTCAGGTAAGCGCGCGCGAGCACCGCGAGCAATTCATCCGAGCCCGCGCCGCAAACGATGCGATTAGGATCGAGCCCATAGGTTTTGCCGATAGCCTCGCGCAGATCGGTCGAGCCGCCATCGGGATAAAGCTCGAGCGTCTCCGCGCCCTTCTTGTAGGCCTCGATCGCCTTCGGGCTCGCCCCGAGCGGCGTCTCGTTCGAGGAGAGCTTGATGACCTTCGCAACTCCCGGCGCATGGCTGCGGCCCGGAATGTACGCATCGATTTCCATGACGCCGGCGCGCGGCTGCGGGCGAAGGTTTTGCGAGGAAGCGCTCATTGTACTGACCTTGGAAACTGGATTCAGGCTTTGGGCGGGACGGTATAGCGGGTCGCGTGGCCGCCGACGAGAGCGGACGAGCGCACCGAAGCACCCGCTTCTTTGAGCGAAGCGAGCACCTGATCGACCTTGCGGCTTTGCGGCACCGAGATCAGAAGCGCGGCACTATCGAAGCCGGAGTCCGGCTGCGCCACGACTTCGGCAAGCGGTGCGAGTGCGCGCGAAACCGATGTGTTCCAGCCCGCGACATGCACGCTCCAGACTTCGACCTCGTTCACCGCCGCATCCGCGGGCAACGGCTTCGAGACGACAAACAAGGGAAGTGCCGCCGGATGATCGCCGCGCTCGACGAACGGAAGCCGCGCGATGATCTTCGGCTTGCCCTCGCCTTCAAGAGCCTTCCACCACGCCTTGCCGCCGGCCACCGCTTCGGCGCGCACAAGCCCGAGATCGCCGCGCGAGGAGGCCACCGCATCGACGACGGCCGCGGCACCCACATGCTGCACCACCGGCACCGTATAGCCGAAGTGGAAACGCACGCTGTCGCGCACCAGCGCGTCACCGGAAGAAAGATCGACGTGCACCGAATACGCCTGCTGCACGTACGTGAAGGTCGCGATGATGACGCGCCAGATGCTCTCGACCGTATCGAGCGGCAGGATGCCGTGATGCCGCTCGACCAGGAGCCGCATCATCGAAGCCTCGCGCGCGGGACGAAATGCGGAGCCGGTCTCGTTCGATTTCTTCACCTTGATCAGCGTGTCGATGATGCCGGAGCGCTCGATCAATAGCTCATGCATCGCCCGGTCGATCCGGTCGATCTCGTTGCGCAGGTCGGCAAGCGTGGGCGTTTGCCCAGCATTGGGCTTCGAATTCGGCGTATTAACCATGGCCGGGCCGGGCTCTGTTAGAATGTGCCCGTGATAGCGCGGGCGGGCCTTGAAGCAAAGAATTCATTGACCGTTCAGGCGCGGCTGCCTACCTCCGTTTAGCCCTGATAGAATGGCAAAAAGAGGCTTAGCCAAGGACGCCATGACGATCGTTCGCATCGAGCGCGATGACAAAACCAACCGGGCGGACATGGTCCGCCGCGAGGTTGATGAACCGCGCTCGCAGGTCGTCCGCTTTGGCGCGGACAAGCCCCTGAAGCTGGACGCCGGCGTAGAACTCTCGCCCTATCAGGTAGCCTACCAGACCTACGGCGAACTGAACGCCGACCGCTCGAACGCAATTCTGATCTGCCATGCGCTGACCGGAGACCAGCACGTACACAACGTGCACCCGGTCACCGGCAAGGACGGCTGGTGGGATTCGATGGTCGGTCCCGGCCTGCCGATCGACACTGACCGCTTCTTCATCATCTGCTCGAACGTACTCGGCGGCTGCATGGGCACGACCGGCCCCGCGTCGAAAGATCCCGCGACCGGCGAAGCCTATGGGCTTTCGTTCCCGGTAGTCACGATCCGCGACATGGTGCGCGCGCAGGCCGCGCTCCTCGATCATCTCGGCATCGAGCAACTCTTGTGCGTGACCGGCGGCTCCATGGGCGGCATGCAGGTGCTGCAATGGGCGGTGACGTACCCTGAAAGAATTTTCTCGGCATTGCCGATTGCGAGTGCCGCGCGCCACTCCGCGCAGAACATCGCCTTCCACGAAGTCGGGCGTCAGGCCGTGATGGCCGATCCCGACTGGCGCGACGGCAAATATCTTTCGCAAGGCACCAGCCCGCGGCGCGGTCTCGCGGTCGCGCGCATGGCCGCGCACATCACCTATCTTTCGGATGCAGCACTGCACCGGAAATTCGGAAGACGCTTGCAGGACCGCGAGTTGCCGACCTTCGGCTTCGATGCCGATTTCCAGGTCGAGAATTATCTGCGTTATCAAGGCTCGAGCTTCGTCGAGCGCTTCGACGCGAACAGTTATCTCTACATCACCCGCGCGATGGATTATTTCGATCTCGCGGGCGAACACGGCGACGTGCTTGCGAACGCCTTCCGCAAATTGAAGTCGCGCGTCTGCATGGTGTCCTTCACCTCGGACTGGCTGTTTCCGACCGAGGAAGCGCGCCAGATCGTGCATGCACTGAACGCCGCCGGTGCGCCGGTTTCATTTGCCGAAATCGAGACCGACAAGGGTCACGACGCCTTCCTGCTCGAGGAGCCGGAACTGTTCGCGATCGTGCGCGGCTTTCTGGATTCGGCTGCGAAGAAGCGTGGCGTGAAAGCCGCGAAGTAATCATGCTCACCAGCACCAGTCCGGGCGCCCTTGTCGCGCATGCCATTCCGAAGGCGCCGCGTCTCGACCTCGTCGTGGTCGCGAACATGGTCCAGCCCGGCTCGCGCGTACTGGACGTCGGCTGCGGCGACGGCGAATTGCTCCAGTTGCTTGCGGATACGCGCGATGTCGATGCGCGCGGCATCGAAATCTCGCGCGACGGCGTGAACGAGTGCGTAGCCAAGGGTCTCGCGGTGATTCAAGGCGACGCCGATACCGATCTTGCCGACTATCCCGACAGTACCTTCGACTACGTGATCCTCTCGCAGACGTTGCAGGCGACCCGCCGGCCGCGCTGGGTGCTGGAGCAGATGCTGCGCATCGGCAAGCACGTGATCGTGTCGTTCCCGAATTTCGGTCACTGGCGCATTCGCGGCCAGTTGCTCTGGTACGGCCGCATGCCGCTCACAAAAAATCTTCCCGTGAGCTGGTACGACACGCCGAACATTCACTTCTGCACCATCCGCGACTTCGTCGATCTCGCTCGTGAACTCGACGTGAAAATCGAACGCGCGGTCGCCTTCGGCCCGAGCGGCGGTCGCGTGCGTTTCGATGCGCCGTGGTGGTTCTGGAATTTGTTCGGCGAGCAGGCCGTGTTCCTGCTTTCGCGCAAAAACTAAAACCAACAAGAATTAAAACCAACAAGAATTACGCCGGCGCGGTTCCCGGTGCGAACACCGGTAACTCGCGCGTCTTTTTCACCTGCACCGGCCGCCACACCTGTTTCGTCGCTTCGACGATGTGCAATCCGTAGAACGGCAGCGACAGCGTCGAGCCGACGCGCTCCCAGGCGGGCGCTGCGCGTAACAGCCACTTGCGCGAGAACGGCGGCATCCAGAGCGCTTCGTGCCAGCCGACCGGTGTGAACAAGGCTTCGCGCAGCAACGACACCAGTTGCGTGCGCGAAAACGGCTGGCCCTGCCCGAACGGCGTCGAATCCATGCGTGCCCACGGTCCTGCGCGATTGGGCACGACGAGGAGCAACTTTCCTCCCGGCGCAAGCACGCGCCAGACTTCGCGCAGCAGGTCGGCGGCGTGCGGCGTCATTTCCAGCGCATGTACCGCAAGCACGCGGTCGATCATCGCGTCGCGGATCGGTAGCGCGGTTTCGGAGACGAGCGAGGAAAGTGTCGGCGACGAGGTCGGCCATTTCACGACGCCCTGCGCGCCGGGCATGAACGCAAACGTACGCTCGCCTTCCTCGCGAAAATTTCCGAGATAGGGGGTTGCGTAACCGAGCCCAAGAATGGAGCTGCCGCGCGCATCCTGCCAGCGGGCACGGATCGCGCGCGACAACAATCGCCGCGTGACCAGGCCCAAAGGCTGCGCGTAAAAGGATCGAAGATCGACGACGTCGAGGAACATGCTTGCTCTGGTTACGTTAGCTTCACATTAGCCTTGCATTGCTGCGACTACAAAGCACGCCTTGCAGCAGGCAAGTGAGGCGACTACGTTCCCTCGAAATCGAAACAGCGGAGCACGTTATGGCGGTCGAAGTCCGGCTCATCCCATGTTTGAGCGACAATTATGCGGTGCTGGTGCATGAGCCCGAAAGCAAGACCACGGCACTCGTCGATGCGCCGGAGGCCGCGCCGATCTTGAGCGTGCTCGACAAAGAAGGCTGGACGCTCACGCACATTCTGATCACGCACCACCACCCGGATCACGTGCAGGGCATCAAGGAAATCCGCGCAAAATATCCGGTACCGGTTTACGGACCCCGCGCGGAAGCCGACAAGATTCCCGGAATCTCGATCAAACTCGGCCATCTCGACGTCGCTGAAGTGGGCCCGCTGCGCGCCGAGATCATCGACACGCCGGGTCATACCGCCGGGCACATCGTCTACCACTTCCCGAAGGAACAACTTCTGTTCGCGGGCGATACTTTATTCACGCTCGGCTGCGGACGAAATTTCGAACGGCCGGCAGAAGTGCTCTGGCAGTCGCTATTGAAGCTGCGTGAATTGCCGCCGGAAACGAAGGTCTATTCCGGTCATGAGTACACGCTCGGCAACGCGAAGTTTTCCGTGACCGTCGATCCGAACAACACCCAATTGAAAGCGCGCCTGAAGCAGATCGAGGAAATGCGCGCGAAAAATATGCCCACCGTGCCGTCGACGATGGAAGAAGAAATTCACACCAATCCCTTCATGCGCGCGGATAACCCGGACGTGCAGCAGGCGATCGGCATGCAGGGTGGCGATCCCGGCGCAGTTTTCACGAAGCTGCGCGAGATGAAAAACACGTTCAAGGGATGAGCATCGAACGGCGCAGCGCCGCAGAGATCATCGCGCTTCTCGACTTGCAGCCGCATCCAGAGGGCGGGCATTTCCGCGAGACGTTTCGCGACATGCGCTCAGCCGACGAGCGCTCCGCCTCCACCGCGATTTATTTTCTGCTTGCGAAGGGCGAACGCTCGCATTGGCATCGCGTCGATGCCGCGGAGGTCTGGCATTTTTACGCAGGCAGCCCGCTCACGCTTCATTATGCGGCGAGCGATAAGACGGATCCCGCCTCGATCCTGCTCGGCAACGACATTGCGAATGGCCAGCAGCCGCAATTCGTGATCCCGCAAGGCAACTGGCAGGCCGCGGAAACGCTCGGCGAGTGGACGCTGGTCGGCTGCACGGTCGCACCCGGATTTGAATTTGAAGGCTTCGAACTCGCTAAGAAAGATTGGATTCCCGGCCCGCTTTCTTAGCGGACAATCCCGAAAAGTGGGAACCGGTTTTCGGACAAGATTGTCCGCCTACTTTTTAAAGAACATTTCTTTCGCCGCAACGACGCCGCCGAGCGAAATCAGGACCGCCGCAAATCCGAGCGACCAGCGCGGCTCGGCATAGCCCGCAAGCACCAGAAAAATCGTCGAGAGCAACGGCGCCGCATACGATGCGGCTCCCAGCGCGCGGATGTCGCCGAACTTCACGCCGCGATCCCATGCATAGAACGCGAGACCGACCGGGAAGATTCCAAGCGCGAGAATACTAAGCCACTGCACTGTGCCCGCAGGCCAGACTGTTTGCTCAAACAACAAGTGACAAACGAACGAAAGCGCCGCTGTCGCGAGGCAAAATCCTGCCACTGCATCGCTTGGCACATTCTTGAACGGACGCGACAGCACCGAATAACTTGACCACGCAAGCGCGGCACCGAGCGCGCAAACATACCCGACAATATATTCCTGCCTGATCTCGACACCGCGCATGCCTGCGATCAGAACGAGTGTGCCTGCAAGACCGAGCAGCACGCCTAGAATGTGATGCGATTTCAGTTTCTCGTTCGGCAGAAACGCCGAGAAGAGAACGATCAGAAGCGGCCAGAGATAATTGAAAAGTTGCGCCTCCGCAGGCGGCGCAAGCCTGAGCGCTATAAAATAAAGCGCGTGGTAACCGAACAACCCGCCGACGCCGAGCAACCACACCACAAGCGGCTGCTTCAGCGAGCGCGCCGCTTGCGGCCTCCATGCCCAGCTTGCGATACCGATCAAGCCGCCGATTGAAAATGTAATCGCCGCAAGCTGAAACGGCGGCATCGTTCCTGACGCGACCGTCAGCAAAGACAGGAACGACCACATGAAAACGGCGGCGAGCCCGGTAAGCGTCGCCGCCGTTTGCGCAGAAGATGAGTTCATCTCTTACGTAATGTATTGCGCGCCGTTCACCGTCAATGTCGAGCCGGTGATGAAGCCCGCGTCGTCGCCCGCAAGAAACACCACGCAGCGCGCGATTTCTTCCGGCTCGCCGAGACGCCCGACCGGAATCGCAGGCAGGATGCTCTTCTCGAGTACGTCTTTCGGCACTGCCTGCACCATTTCGGTGTTGATGTAGCCGGGGCAGATCGCATTCACGGTGATGCCGGCCTTCGCGGATTCCTGCGCCAGCGCTTTCGTAAAGCCGATATCGCCGGCCTTCGCGGCCGAGTAATTGGTCTGGCCCATCTGACCCTTCTGGCCGTTGATCGAAGAGATATTGACGATGCGGCCGAATTTGCGTGCGCGCATGCCTTCGATTACCGGGCGGCACATATTGAAGAGCGAGTTGAGGTTTGTCGTAATCACCGCGTTCCACTGATCGGCGGTCATGCGGTGAAGCATCGCGTCGCGCGTGATGCCTGCGTTGTTCACGAGCACCTCGACCGGCCCGAGTTCGGCTTCGACTTTCTTGATGCCTTCGGAGCAGGCGTCGAACGAGCTTACGTCCCACTTATAGACGTTGATGCCTGTCTCGCTTTTGAATTTCGCGGCGGCTTCGTCGTTGCCCGCGTAGTTCGCAGCAACTTTGTATCCCGCAGCCTTCAGACCTTTTGAAATGGCGGCCCCAATCCCGCGGGTGCCGCCGGAAACCAACGCAACGCGTGCCATGAAAACTCTCCCTATTTCCCTGCGGCCGGTTGGCTCCAGCCGTTCACCGATCGCTAGCTTGTAAGACGCAAAAGCCCGGCACAAGGCCGGGCTTCGCAATTATTTTTAGAACCTTCGGCTTATTGGCGCTCAACGCAGCCTATTTGCTGCGTCTTACGCACGCTCGACGCAGAGGGCGATGCCCATGCCGCCGCCGATGCAGAGCGTGGAAAGGCCCTTCTTCGCGCCGCGGCGCTCCATTTCATGCAGAAGGGTGACCAAAACGCGTGCGCCCGACGCACCGATCGGATGGCCGATCGCAATGGCCCCGCCGTTCACATTCACCTTGGCCGTGTCCCAGCCCATGTCCTTGTTCACCGCGCAAGCCTGCGCCGCGAAGGCTTCGTTCGCCTCCACGAGATCGAGATCCTGCACGTTCCATCCGGCCTTCTTCAGCGCCGCGCGCGACGCCGGGATCGGACCGGTTCCCATGATCGAAGGATCGACGCCCGCCTGCGCCCAGGACGCGATGCGTGCGATGATCTTCTTGTTCTGCTTTTTCGCTTCGCTCTCTTTCATGAGCACGAGCGCGGCAGCCCCGTCGTTGATGCCGGAAGCGTTCGCTGCGGTCACCGTGCCTTCCTTGTCGAAGGCGGGTTTCAGCTTGGTCATGGCGTCGATCGTAGCACCGTCACGAATATATTCGTCGGTATCGAAGACGATATCGCCCTTCTTCGAGGCGATCGTTACAGCCGCGATCTCGTCCTTGAACTTGCCGGCTTTCTTCGCAGCTTCTGCTTTGTTCTGCGATGCAACTGCGAATTCGTCCTGCTGCTGGCGCGTGATCTGCCACTGCTTCGCGACGTTCTCCGCAGTGCCGCCCATGTGATAGCCGTTGAAGACGTCCCAGAGGCCGTCCTTGATCATGGTGTCGATGAATTTCACGTCGCCCATGCGATGGCCCGAGCGCAAATGCGCCGCGTGCACCGAGTTCGACATCGACTCCTGACCGCCGGCGATAACGATCTCGCTGTCACCGTTCATGATCGACTGATAGCCGAGCGCCACCGTGCGCAAACCCGAACCGCACACTTGGTTCACGAGCCACGCCGGCGTCTCGTTTGGAAGGCCCGCGGCCTTCGACGCCTGACGCGCCGGGTTCATGCCCTGCGCCGCGGTCAGCACCTGACCGAAAATGAGTTCCGAAACCTGTCCTGGTTCCACGCCCGCGCGTTTCAGCGCGGCCTGGATCGCAACTTTTCCGAGTTCGTGCGCCGGCGTGCCTGCGAGCGTGCCGTTGAAAGCTCCGACCGGGGTACGCGCTGCACCGACAATGACTACTCCGTCCGCCATTTCCTGCTCCTCACCATTCGCCTTGTTTTTCGCTGACTTTTCGCCGGCGTGGGGACGCATTGGACCCCGGCACCCGGCTACTGCCAAGCCTTTATAGGCTTAATGCTGCTCTGCGTCATTCGTTTACCGGCATTGCACAAAGCGGTAGCCGCAGTGCGGAAAAGGCCCTAGTCTTTTGGACGTTCAGCGGGGGAAACGCTGCGTAAGCGTAGGGAGTTAGTTCATGGCCAAGCCGCAAGAACCGGTAACGATCAAAAAATACGCCAACCGGCGGCTCTACAACACGGGCACCAGCGCCTACGTAACGCTGGAAGACCTCGCCGTCATGGTGAAGTCAGGCGAAGACTTCGTGGTCTATGACGCGAAGACCGGCGAAGAAATCACCCGCTCGGTCCTGACCCAGATCATTTTCGAGCAGGAAGGCAAAGGCGGGCAGAACCTGCTTCCCATCAATTTCCTGCGCCAGCTCATCCGCTTCTATGGCGACTCGATGCAACTTCTCGTCCCGCGCTATCTCGAAAGCTCGCTCTCGAGCTTCACGCAGGAGCAGGAAAAGTTTCGCGAACAGATGGGCAAGACTTTCAACGTTCCGGGCTTCGGCGCTTTCGACGAACAGGTGAAGCGCAACATGGAGATGTTCCAGCGCGCATTCACGATGTTCTTGCCGACCGCGAAGGAGAATGTCGCGAACGCTCCTGCGACAGAAGCCGCGGGCGACGACATCGACGCGCTCAAGCGTCAGGTCTCCGAGATGCAGAAGAAGCTGGATAAGATCGGCGAATAAGCGATCTGATAGGGATAAAGAAAAAGCCGGGCCTTTACCCGGCTTTTTTGTTTTCCGAATCCTGCGGCGCAACGCGCGGCGGCTGATAATCGGCAAAGCTACCCTTACCAGCGGCCTTCGCCTGCTCGAGCGCGATATTCGCGTGCGCGAGAATTTCGCCGGTATCGCGCCCATAACGCGGCGCGACCACGCCGCCTGCGGTTACCGACATCGCGAGCGGCCCCGCGGACGTTTCAAACGGCGCCTCGCGCACCGCGCTTACGAAGCGATTGCCCGCGATGAACAAATCCTCCAGCGTGCATTCGTGCAGCACGATGCCGAACTTGTTGTCCGAGAAGCGGCCGATTAGGTCCTTGCCGCGTTTATGTGTGCGTAGCCGCTCCGCAATCGCAGCGATCGCCTGATCGCCGACACCGAAGCCATAGGACTGATTGCAATAAGCGAGATCGTCGATGGCGGCGACGATAAAGCCGAAGCTCGTCTTGAATTTCGCGGCGCTCTCGAACTCTTCCGCAATCGCCTTGGTCAGCACCGTGCGGTTGAGGCCGCCGGTGAGCGGGTCGGATTCGGATAACCGCGCAAGCTCCTGCTCGCGGCGATGCCGCTCCGTGATATTCCGCACGATGCCGTCGGCCCGCGCGGGCTTGCCGTCCGCGCCCGCAAACCAGCGGCCGACATCCTCGATCCAGCAAATCTGGCCGGGCACCGTCTGCTTCAGTGCGTAACGAATTTCATACATAACGCCGACGCCCGGATCCTTGCGCTGATCGCGGAATACGGCGTCGTAGCGGTTCTGTGTGCTTTCGGGAGAAAGCAGCGCTGCGTAAGCGTTGCCCGAAGCAATCTGCCCGGTGGAAATGACGTTCAGAATGGAAGGCGCATTGCCGCTCCATTCCAGCACGTCGGTCGCGCAGTTCCAGGAATAGGCCGCCTCGCCGCTCGCAAACAGCACGGAGGCGATGCGCTCCGGCGACAGCATCGGGGCGGTGATCGGCTTGTCCTCACCGAGAATAGGCATCAGGCGCGCTGAGCGCGTCGGCACAACCACTGTTCGCTTCCCCGTCTTTTTTCTTGGGCAGAGCGATAACGCGTGAGCGCTTAATGCCGGGTCACTGATGGCCTCGTCTTCGCCGTGATCCTTAACGGGACGTTACCGCTGGTTCGGCGCTTGCACTGAACGAAGCAGAACCGAAAACGTTGTCCCATTCAGAGACGTGTCATGAAATTCGAAGTGCAGGTACAGACGGAAGAAAAGAGCGAGTGCCGGGCCTTGGTCCCGTTAACCGTAACCGTGGACGATCGCGCTCGTGGTTATGCGCTCGCCAATGCTGCCTTCGTGACGCAACTCTCGGCCAATGTGAACGGCTTCTCGCACTATCGCGCCAAGCGTCGCGAGAAACCGGAAGTGGGCGCAAAGAACTATCGCACTACGATAGCCGATGCGCTCGCTTACCGCCCGAGGGGCCAGAAGCTGAATTACGTCGCTTGAATCAGGTGGCCTGAGGATCGATCGAGAAGTCGCGCCGTGCCGTACGCACCGCGACCGACCAGCCGCCCAATACGTCGACCAGCGCGATCATAAGCAAGATCGCGAAAGTGGATGTGCCGGCTTCCGCCACCAACAGAAACTCCACCAGCGCGCCGATGAAGATCAGCGTGGACAGCACGTGATCGAAGATCGACCGCGCAGTGTTGCGCGCGGCCTTCAGCACTTCAAAAAACAGAATAAAGAGCGAGAACGCGATCAGAAGATCGCCGACCGAGATCGCCCAGTCGGCACCGGAAGGCATCCGGACCGAAAACAATGCCGCGGTCCAGGACGTGCCGCTCCAGAGGAACGCGATCATGTTGTAGATCGCGAACGAAATCAGCAGCAGCGGAAATGCGACCATGATCGGCTCTCTCCGGTGTGCTGCTGGTGATTACCCTGGATTAGTTTTCGGTCTTCTTCTTCAGAACCTGGCGGCCTTTATACATGCCGGTCTTCAGGTCCATGTGATGCGGACGGCGCAGCTCGCCGGAATCCTTGTCTTCGACATAGGCATCCGACTTCAGGGCATCGGCCGAGCGGCGCATGCCGCGGCGCGAGGGCGAGGTTTTTCGCTTGGGAACGGCCATTTTCGTCTCCGAAAGCGGCCCACAGTCTGGAGACGGGGCCGGAAAAGTCTGTCTGGAAGCCCGGGCTTATAGAGGATTGATTTGGGCCCGGCTAGCTACTTCTAGCGCCTTGGAATCACGCAGGAAACGGCAGCAGGGCCATTGTTTCCGGCAATCCTGAGCCGGGCGTTAGCCGCGCGAGAAAGCTGTGGTCCTGCCCTTCGCGGGTCACGGATCAGTGGATTTGGCAAGGCGCCCGCGAGCAGTGCCGCTTCCTCGGCGGAAAGATCCCGCGCGCTTTTCCTGAAAGCCCGGCGGGCCGCCGCCTCGATCCCGAATTCGCCGTCCGGGCCCCACTCCGCGATGTTGAGATAGACCTCCATCATCCGCGACTTCGACCAGATCGTACTCATG
>JAKFYO010000177.1 GCA_021730825.1 Hyphomicrobiales bacterium | reverse complement strand
TGACCGGCTATGGTGCAACGGCTATTTCGCGGACGATTTTAGCGAACCCATTAAGAATGAATTCACCACGAGAACCGTTGAGCGGCGCCTTTCCGGTCGATGAAGCGCTTCCTGCGTTGAAGGACGGCTTGCTTGCGCGCAATGCCGCCGTGCTCGTGGCGCCGCCCGGTGCCGGCAAAACCACGCGCGTGCCGCTGGCACTTCTTAACGAGCCTTGGGTCGCGGGCCGGAAAATTCTCGTTCTGGAACCGCGCCGGATCGCGGCGCGAGCCGCAGCCCAGTTCATGGCGAATTCGATCAACGAGAGGCTCGGCGACACGGTCGGCCTGCGCGTGCGTTTCGGATCGAAGGTAAGCGCCAAAACCCGGATCGAAATGATCACCGAGGGCATCTTCACGCGGCTCGTGCTTGACGATCCAGAGTTGAAAGACATTGCCGCCGTCGTCTTCGACGAATTCCATGAGCGATCATTGGATGCCGATCTTGGCTTGGCGCTCGCGCTCGACGCGCAACGCGGGCTTCGCGACGATCTTCGCATTCTTGTGATGTCCGCGACGCTAGACGGCGCGCGGGTCGCGAAGCTCCTTGGTGAAGCGCCGGTCATCGAAAGCGAGGGCCGCGCTTATCCTGTCGAGACAAAATATCTCGGCCGCGACTCGCGCATGCCGATCCATCAGGAAATGGCGGATGCGCTTGCGAAAGTCGCATTGAACGAAGAAAGCTCGCTGCTCGCGTTCTTGCCCGGCGTCGGCGAAATCCGCCGCACCGCGGATTTTCTTTCCGAACGTATCCGCGACAAAGCCATCGATATCGTCCCGCTCTACGGCGCACTCGACAGTGAAGTACAGGATAAAGCGATTGAGCCGTCGCCAGCCGGGCGCCGCAAGATCGTGCTCGCGACCTCGATTGCGGAAACCTCGATCACGATTAAAGGTGTGCGCGTAGTCGTCGACTCCGGCCTCGCGCGCGTACCGCGCTTCGAGCCGGACCTTGGATTGACGCGTCTTGAAACCGTGCGTGTTTCTCGCGCCTCGGCCGATCAGCGCCGCGGCCGCGCCGGCCGCACCGAGCCCGGCGTTTGCTATCGCTTGTGGGACGAAGAACAGGCGCGGAGCCTGCTTCCCTTCGCAACCCCCGAAATTCTTGCCGCCGATCTCACAAGCTTGGTGCTCGATCTCGCGCAGTGGGGCGTGCGCGATCCGATGACGCTGGCTTGGATGGATGTACCGCCTGCCTCCGCCATCAGCGAAGCGAAATCGTTACTGATGTCGCTTGGCGCCATCGATGAAGCCGGGGCCATTACAACGCTTGGCAAGAAGCTTGCGAAACTTCCGCTGCACCCGCGTCTTGCCGCGATGATCTGCGCAGCCGCCGAAGAAGACAATGCGCTGCTCGCCGCAGAAATCGCCGCCGTGATTTCAGAGCGCGGGCTCGGCGGCAACGATACCGATCTTTCCCATCGCATCGCCGAATTTCGCCGCGACAAGTCGCGGCGTGGCGAAGAGGCGCGCAATCTTGCGAGGCGCTGGGCTGAGTCCGCCGGCGGAAAAATCCGCGAGGCTGCTTCCACCAATGCCGGGAGCCTGCTTGCGCTCGCTTATCCCGACCGCATCGCAAAGCTTCGCGCCGAGCGCGGGGGCGCATTTTTGCTTGCGAACGGGCGCGGCGCGAAAGTCGAGCTTACAAACGCACTTTCGCGCGAAGAGTACCTTGCCGTTGCTGAAATCGCGGGTGCAGCACAGGAAGGCCGCGTTCTGCTTGCCGCGAAAATCAGCGAAGCGGAGATCTTGTCTCGCTTCGCAGGCAGGATCACGCAAACCGAAGAATCCGTATTCGATATTAAGTCGCGCGCAGTCCGTGGTCGTGCTGCGAGAAAATATATGTCGCTGATTTTAAGCGAGCGTCCGCTGAAGGTGCAGGCGAGCGATGAAATCGCGAAAGCATTGGCGCTAGGCATTGCTTCGCTCGGCATTGATGCGCTTTCTTTTTCTCCCGCCGCAGAGCGTTGGCTGGAGCGTGTTCGCTTTATCCGCAAAGCCGAAGGTGAAGAATGGCCTGACCTGTCGCCGCAAGCACTCGCGCAAAGTATCGAGACGTGGCTTGCGCCTTTCCTTGCCGGGAAAACCTCACTGAATGAAATTTCCGCCGGCGATGTTTCGAATGCGCTGCATGCGCTGCTCCCGCACGATCTCGCGCGGCGTCTCGACAGAGAAGCGCCGGATCGTTTCAACGCGCCTACCGGCTCGGAGCTAGCAATCGATTATGCCGCGGAGGCCGGTCCGACTATCTCCGTCAAAGTGCAGGAATTGTTCGGGCTCTCAAAGCACCCTTCCGTCGCTGCCGGACGAATCCCCTTGGTACTCTCGCTGCTCTCGCCTGCCGGCCGTCCGATCCAGGTAACAAAGGATTTGCCTGCGTTCTGGCGTGGCTCCTGGGCCGATGTGAAAAAGGAAATGCGCGGACGTTATCCGAGGCACGCCTGGCCGGACGATCCGGCTTCCGCCGCACCGACGCGGCGCGCCAAGCCACGCGGAACTTGATCGGGTTTATTGAAAAAGCCGCAATCGTGCCCATCTACTTCGCGTTAACGGGCTTCTCATGGCTTCGCGCGAAGATCGCGCACGCAGGGTTTCTCTGATGTTTCGATTTCTCCTTCTCGTTGCCGCGGGCTTCATCGCGCTTTCGGTCTATGCGCCGGATCAGGCACAGGACCTGATGCGCCGTGGCCGCGACGCGTTTTTGGCGTTTCAGCAGAGCGAGCCTGTTCAGGTAGAATCGACAGCCAAGGACAACGACGCCGGCGGTTATGTCCGCATCCGGTCGGATCGTTCCGGCCATTACGTATCCGAGGTCGATTTCAACGGCCGCCGTTTCCGCGCCATCGTCGATACCGGCGCGACCTTGATTGCGCTGCGCTACGAAGATGCCCGCGCGCTGGGCCTGATCACGCCGACCGACCGCTTCGATATCAAGGTTAGCACGGCGAACGGCACCGCGCGGGCGAAGCGCGTGACGCTGCGCTCGGTTCGCGTCGGGTCGATCCAGATCGAGAATGTAGAAGCCATGGTGCTGGACGAAGGCGCACTCGGCCAGAACCTCTTGGGCATGAGCTTTCTAAAGCGCCTCGCCCGTTTCGAGTTCAAGAAGGGCGTCCTCGAACTCGAGCGCTAGAGCATAATCCCGAAAAGTGGGCACCGGTTTTCGGATAAGATTATGCTCAAACAAGAAGCCGCTACTTAAATCCGCCCGCTTTCGTGCTAGATCGCTTGCCCAGCCGGCGTCCGCCGGGTTGTGCCAGCACGGAATTCTAGATGTTTCCCAAGCCGAAAGCCGCGATCGCGCCGAATACCTACGAGTATGAATCGACCCCGCTGGTGAAGCCAACCGGCTTTCGCGAATACGACGCGCGCTGGTTGCTGGAAAAAGAAATCAACCTGATCGGCGTGCAGGCGCTGGGTCTCGGCATGGCGACGCTGTTTCATGAACTCGGCGTCCGTCCGGATATCGTCGTTGGCCACGACTTTCGGGGCTACTCGCTGTCGGTGAAAGCAGCGCTCACCACTGGCCTGATGGCCGGCGGCATGCGCGTGCACGACGTGGGTCTCGCGCTTTCGCCGATGGCCTATTTCGCCCAGTTCGAACTCGACTGCCCATGTGTTGCGATGGTCACCGCCTCGCATAACGACAACGGCTGGACCGGCGTGAAGATGGGTGCTGCGCGCCCGCTCACCTTCGGCCCCGACGAAATGGGCCGCCTGAAAGAGATCGTGCTCGAAGCGAAATCCAAGGCGCGCGACGGCGGCACCTACAAATTCATTCCGGGCTTCGCCGAGCGCTATATGGCCGATCTTGCCAAGCGCCCGAAGCTCAAGCGCAAACTTAAAGTGATCGCCGCCTGCGGCAACGGTACTGCCGGCGCCTTTGCGCCGAAGGTGCTGGAAGCCATCGGCTGCGAAGTCGTACCGTTAGATGCCGAGCTCGATCACACGTTCCCGAAATACAATCCGAATCCGGAAGACCTGAAGATGCTGCACGCCGTGCGCGACGCGGTACTCGCGCACAAAGCGGATATCGGCCTTGCCTTCGACGGCGACGGCGACCGCTGTGGTGTCGTGGACAATCTGGGCGAAGAAATTTTCGCGGACAAGGTCGGCGTGATGCTGGCGCGCGATATGTCAGCGGGCGGCAAAGGCGGCCAGTTTATCGTCGACGTGAAGTCGACCGGCCTCTGGCTCACCGATCCGGTGTTGAAGCAGAACGGCGTTAAGGTCGATTTCTGGAAGACCGGCCATTCCTACATCAAGCGCCGCGCGAACGAATTGAATGCGATCGCGGGCTTTGAGAAATCCGGCCACTTCTTCTTCGGCCCGCCTTTCGGCCGTGGCTATGACGACGGGATTTTGTCTGCGATCGCGGTCTGCGAAATGCTGGATCGCAACCCGGATAAGAAAATGTCGGATCTGCGCGAAGCGTTGCCGCGCACTTGGCAGTCACCGACCATGTCGCCGCATTGCGACGACGAGAAAAAGTACGACATCGTCGATAGAATCGTGAAGCACTTCGAAGCTGCAAAAGCGAAAGGCGAGAAAGTTGCCGGTCAACCGATCCGCGATCTCGTCACCGTCAATGGCGTCCGTGTAACGGTCGAAGACGGCACTTGGGGCCTTGTCCGCGCGTCGTCGAATAAGCCGGAACTCGTCGTAGTCGTAGAGAGCCCCGCCGCCGAAGCGCGCATGAAGGAAATGTTCAAGGCGCTGGATACGGTGATCCGCACCCATCCCGAAGTCGGCGAATACAACCAGAAAATCTGACCCGCAGGGTCAGGAGCAGCCTTGTAGCGTGCCCGTGTCGCGGGTGATGCAGGTGACGAGTCGCGGACGGATATAGAGCTGGTCCGTCAGCGTTAGCGTGCCGCCCGTGAAAGCGCCGCCGATAGTCGGGGTGAAGTTGTAGCTCACCTCAGTCCAGATCACCGTGGTGTTCGGCGTATTCAATCCGGTCGGCAGAACTACGGTCGAATTCGTCGCATGAGCGGTGTCCTGAAAGGCTGCGCCCCAGCCGACGGTCGCCGTGCCGCCGGCGTTGATTCTCACGCTGGTGATCTTGATCTTGAGCAGATTGTTCCAGGCGTTTGGCGCGAACACGGCCTTTGCGGCATCGAAGATCGCGGTGACTTCCGCATTGGTCAGGCTGTTATCGCGTGCAACCAGATCACCGACGGTATGCGCGACGAGAACGACTTTGCGCTTGGCGATGATCGCCTGCGTGATCGCGGTGCCGCCCAGATAGAGCACGGCCATAAACGGCAAGACTATCGCGAACTCGACGGCGGAAACGCCGCGCCTGTCGCGCGCAAACCTTGCGAGTTTTCCGCGCAGCGAACCAAAAAATGCCGAGAGCGTAAGCGGGCTCATTGATAGGGCTCGTTGCGGAACGCGACTGCGGACATCAAGAGGCGCTTGCCGCTTGGCGTGTCGGCAAGATCCAGTCCGAAGGTACGCAGAATGAGCGGCCACTCGTACATGACACGCACGACGACGATGTCTCCAGGGCCGCCGGTTTGATAATGGAAGCCGGTATCGTCGACCGAGCCGTTCGGCTTGAAGGTAGGCTTACTGAGATTTGCACTCGCAAAAGCACCCGATGTACGCACGTCGATGATCATACCGGCATTGCAGTTGAACAAGCCGAGCACACGCGCGCACAGTTCCTGTTTGAAACGCGTCTGATCGAAATTCTGCTTTTGCGCCTGTCCGGTCATGATCAAACGGCTCGTGTCGTGTACCGCCGTCTCGAGCACCTGACCCGCCCAGAATACGAGAGCGAGTTCGATAATTGCGAACAACATCGCGATAAACGGCACGGCAACGATCGCGAATTCGACCGCCGCGGCGCCGTCGTTCTTGCGGCCGAAGCGAACGACCAGGCGGCGCAAGCCGCGCGTCGTGCCGGTGGCCTTTTCTTTCCGAATTTCGATGCCGAACATGACTTGGGGTCCGCGCGCTATAACGACGCGTTTGTAGCGGGTATCGCTTGAAAATTTGTTGAAGCACCCATCCTGAAGGCGTGGGCGGTTGTTAGCGATCTGTTAACGAAACACGCCTCAGCGGGCCTGCGAGGCAGCCGGAGTGCCGGCCGAAAGACCGTTACGCGTGCCATTTTGCGCGACGACCGCATCGAAAACAGCCGTGGCATCGCCCGGAACCAGCGTGCGCTGGCAGTTCGGGGCGCAGCTAAGGGTCTCGCGGTCGGAGCCGCGAAAAACGGTGAGGCCGCTTGCAGGCGCCGAAACCGTAATGGTGTGCTCGGCGATCACGGTACCTTTGTTATCCAGCACCATGAGATTTGTCGTGCCGTAGCCCTTGCCGGTTACGACGAGAAGTCCGCCGGCCTGCAAGGTGCCGTCGGCAATCGAAGGATTGCCGATGATGATGGTGGAGACGCGATCCGGCAGACGCAAAAGGCGAGCCTGATCCAGTACGACGGAGACAACTTCGGCCAATGCGAGGTTGGGTGCGATGAAAAGGCCGCACAAGACGAGCAAAGTCTTGATCTGATTACGCAGCACGATGGCCTCCAACACTGACGCGACGAATGAAGCCAATCTCGCCGATAATGGTGAACGAACTCCAAACGAAAGACATCTATTGCCGCCGGCTGTACGATTTGAATCGCGCGAAACCTTGCCTCTCAACGGTTCTCCGGTTGGGTCAGTGGAATGTTAACTGTGTTTCATTTCGCCCTGAAAACATGGGATTTCTACGATCAGATTAACCGCGACGAAATCGGAGCGCGATAGCTTGGCGCCTGTTCGATCGGACAAAAAGTCCGACGGATTTGCAGAGAGCCAACTAGGTTCAAGGAGCCTTGAAACATGAAGAATATCGCTCGTTTTCTTAAGGACGAATCCGGCGCGACTGCCATCGAGTATGGCCTGATCGCCGCCTGCATCTCGGTCGCCATCATCGCGGTCGTGCAGGGCGTCGGCACCAAGCTGACGAATACCTTCCAGGCGGTGCAGGATAAGCTGGTGCAGTAAGCACCCGAAATCTTTGTTAGCTGCTGTGAAGGCCCCGGCTCGCGCCGGGGCCTTCGCTTTTTCAGTTCCTGTCGTGCCTGAATCTCCCGTTTCGATTCACGCTTCCCTTAGGCTTTACCCACTAGATTGCGGCTAGTTCCGCGGCAGCCGGTTTGAGCCAGATGATCCTCGAAATTCTTGTACTCGGTCTTTTTCCCGCGGCCATGGCTTTTGCCGCGGCGAGCGATCTCGTCTCGATGACGATCTCGAATCGCGTTTCGCTTGCGTTAATAATTGGTTTCTTTTTGATGGCCTGGCTGACCGGCATGGGCTGGAGCGATGTCGGCCGCCATCTGCTGGCCGGTGTTATCGTTCTGGTCGTTGCCTTCGGATTCTTTTCGCGCGGCTGGATCGGCGGTGGTGATGCGAAGCTTGCGGCGGCGACCGCGCTTTGGCTCGGTTTCTCGCATCTGATGGAATATCTGATGATCGCGTCGATCGCGGGCGGCATTCTCACGTTGCTGTTGTTGCAGCTTCGCACGCTGCCGATGCCGCAAATATTGGCTAGGCAGCAGTGGATCGCGCGGCTTCACCATTTCGAGACCGGCATTCCCTATGGAATCGCACTCGCGATTGCGGGTCTTTTGGTCTACCCGGAAACCTCGTTCATGAGGGCACTTACGGTCTGACCCTAAGTGCAAGTTCCCGTTAATTAAATTCCTCTACTGCTCATTAACCATAAGTTGACCCTTAGCTGGTGAAATCCGGCAAGTGGCAGCCCCGCGACCCACATCCGGGTCCCGGATCAGCACGAGTGGAAGAGTGAGCGTATGAAACCCGCGCGTCTTATTGTTCTTGGCATCGCCGTCACGGCAGGTGCTGCGGCCTTCATGTTGTCGGGCAATCGTACACCTGCGCCGATCGTGCAGCAGATCGTCCGTCCCGTTTCCGAAACCGTCGAGATTCTCGTCGCGAAGAACGACATCGCCGTCGGCCGCGCAGTTTTGCCGGAGGACATCACCTGGCAGCCTTGGCCGATTGCCGCCGCAGGTCCGCTCTTCGTCCGAAAGACTGCGCGCCCTGATGCGCTCAACGAATTCAAGGGTACGGTTGCGCGCGCGCCTTTCGTCGCCGGCGAACCGATCCGTGAAGAAAAGCTGATTCGCGCCGACGGCTCAGGCTTCATGTCCGCGATCCTGCCCGCGGGCATGCGCGCGGTATCGACCGAAATTTCCGCCGAGACCGGCGCGGGTGGTTTCATCCTTCCGAACGATCGCGTGGACGTGCTGCTCACGCGCCGCGAACAGGGACAACAAGGTTCCGAATCGATCATGACGGAGACGGTTCTCCGCAACATCCGCGTGCTTGCGATCGATCAAACCGTCGAAGAGAAGGGCGGCCAGAAGGTTGTGGTTGGCAAGACCGCGCTGCTCGAGCTTGGTCCGCAGCAGGCCGAAACGCTCGCGATGTCCCGCCAGCGCGGCACTCTTTCGCTCGCGCTTCGCTCGCTCGCGGACGCAAAACCGAATGCCGCTCCCGAAGCCGAAGAAACGCAGAGCTCGCGTGTGAACTTCGTTCGCTTCGGCATCAACTCAACGCAGACCGCGAAGTAAGCGAAGGGATCGAGGCTGACGATGCAAATGCCGCTAGCCGCAAAAGCAGGGTTAACATTCGCTTTCCTTGCGCTGACGATGTCTTCCGCTTTGTATGCGGCCGAACCGCAGCTCGCCGGACCGCCGAATGCCGCGCCGACCGTCCAGCGCGTACAGCCGCAGGCCCCGGTGATTCACACGCGTGGGAATTTTCTGGCACTCGGTGTCGGCAAGTCGCTGGTAGTCGATCTGCCGCGCGATGCCAAAGACGTCCTGATTGCAAATCCGGCGATCGCCAACGCCGTAATTCGTTCTGCGCGCCGCGCCTACCTGATCGGCGTGAAGGCGGGGCAGACAAATATCGTCTTCTTCGACGAGAACGGCCAGCAGATCGCAGGCTACGACATCGAGGTCGCGCTTGACGCGGTCGGTGTGCGCGCGGCAATTCAAAGGCTCGCACCGACGGCGCAGGTCAAGGTTGATTCGATCGGCGACAGTATCGTGCTTTCCGGCTCGGTTGCTTCCGCCGCGGAAGCCCAGCACATTTTCGATACCGCAGTGCGCATGGTTGGGGACGCTGCCAAAGTCGTGAATGGCCTCGCCATCCGCGACCGCGAACAGGTGATGCTGAAGGTGACCGTCGCAGAAGTGCAGCGGAATATCCTGAAGCAGCTCGGCGTCGATCTGAACGGCTCCAACATCAATATCGGCAGCGCCGTCGTTAGTTTCGACAACAACAATCCGTTCTCCGCGCAGAACACGTTGATCTCGAGCAGCAGCGTCAGGCCGTCTTTCACGCTGCCGAACGGCGGCACCGTCAGAGCGACGATCCGCGCGATGGAGCAGGCCGGCGTCATGCGCACGCTCGCTGAACCGAATCTCACCGCGATCAGCGGCGAGACGGCAAAGTTTCTTGCCGGTGGCGAGTTTCCAATTCCCGCGGGCCAGAGTTGCGATCCCGGTACCGGGCAGTGTCAGATTCAGATTCAGTTCAAGCAATTCGGTGTGGCACTCGAATTCACACCGGTCGTGCTCTCCGAAGGAAAGATGAGCCTGCGTGTTGCGACCGAGGTGAGTGAGCTTTCCTCCGAAGGCGCAGTTAGCCTCGGCACAGTGACGATTCCGGGACTGCGCGTTCGCCGCGCTAACTCGACGGTCGAGCTTTCCTCCGGCAGTTCGCTGGTTATGGCGGGACTTTTGCAGGAGCAGACCAAGCACAACATCAACGGCCTTCCCGGCCTGATGAATCTGCCGGTGCTAGGCGCTTTGTTCAAGAGCCGCGACTACGTCACCGGCCAAACCGAACTGATGATCATGGTGACGCCGTATGTCGTGCGCGGGGTCGCGCAGCAGGAAATCGTGCGCCCCGACGATGGCTTCTCTAATCCTTCCGATCAGTCGGCAGTGCTGCTTGGGCGTCTCAATCGAATCTACGGCGTGCCCGGTTCGAACGAGAAGAATCGTCTGAAGGGCAACTACGGTTTCATCCTGGATTGAGTGTTTGGAGCGTAAGATGTCAGTAATCAGCGTCCTTCCCGCCCGTCTTCGCGCAGCACTTCTGATCGGGCTTGGTTCGCTTGCCCTTGTCGGTTGCCAGACCGACCGGATCGTGACCGGCACGGTGCCGTCGGACTACCGCGACCGCCACCCAATTCAGGTGAACGAAGGCGCACGCTCGGTGCAGATGTTCGTGGGCTCCGGGCGTTTGGGGCTCACGCCCGAACAGCGCGCACTTGCCGGTGGCTTTGCTTCGCAGTGGCGCCGTTACGGTTCGGGGCCGATGACGATCGAATTGCCCGCCAATGTAGCAAATGAAGTTTCGTCGAGCCGCACCGTGCGCGAATTGCGCAGCCTGCTCGTTTCTTCGGGCGTACACCCGCGTGCGATCCAGATTCAGGCTTATCAATCCGATTCGCCGTCGAATGTTGCGCCGATCAGGCTGACTTTCGCGGCCATCACCGCGCAGGTAGCGAGCCGCTGTCACGCCGGTCAGGAAAATCTCGGCACCAACCCGAATTTCGATAACCAGCAAAATTACCCGATGCGCAACTTCGGCTGTGCGGCCCAGCATAATCTCGCAGTTCAGGTCGCCAATCCGGAAGATCTCGTGCAGCCGCGCGCCGAGCAGCCTTCGTATGCTGCGCGCCGCCGCACGGTCCTCGAGAAATACCGTCAGGGTCAGGACCCTTCGACGAATTATCCGAACGCCGCCAAAGCGAGCACCATAGGTCAATGATGAGAGCCGCTCCCGTACTTGACACGCATATCCCGGCAGCAGCACCGGAGCGTCACATCGCTCCAGTGCCGCGCATTACGATTCAGGCTTTTTGCGAAACGCCGGAACTCGCCCATGCCGTGCAAGGCGGCGCCGCCGACCGGCGTATGGCGCGAGCACATGTAAAAGTTTCGATGGGCGGGCTACCGGCGGCGGAGGAAGCTTATCGCGGCTCGGCAACGCCGAACGTAATTTTCATCGAGTATAACGGTCACGCCAACGCGCTGCTCGAAGGCCTCGACCGGCTCTCGCAGTGCTGCGACGCCGGCACCAAGGTCGTCGTTGTCGGCCGCGTGAACGACATCATTCTTTATCGCGAACTCGTGCGCCGTGGCGTGAGCGATTATCTCGTAGCACCCCTTGCCCCGCTCGACATCGTCGCTTCCATCTCCGGTCTTTATGGCGCCTCCGACGCGAAGCCGGTCGGCAAGGTCATCGGCGTGATAGGCGCTAAAGGCGGCGTCGGCTCTTCGACGGTTGCGCATAATATCGGTTTTGCGATTGCCCGCGATCTCTCGATCGACGCAGTCGTGGCCGATCTCGATCTTGCTTTCGGCACCGCGGGTCTCGACTTCAACCAGGACCCGCCACAGGGCATTGCCGACGCGGTGTTTTCACCGGACCGTGTGGACGGCGCTTTCATCGACCGCCTGCTCTCCAAGTGCACGGATCACCTGAGCCTGCTTGCTGCACCAGCGACCCTCGATCGCGAATACGACATTTCGCCTGAAGGTTTCGAGCCGATCTTCGATACCCTGCGCGCGTCAGTGCCCTACATCGTGCTCGACATCCCGCATATGTGGAGCGGCTGGGCCAAGCGCGCCATCCTCGGCGCCGACGACATTCTCATCGTGGCTTCGCCGGATCTCCCCAATCTTCGTAATGCGAAGAATATGTTCGACCTTGCAAAATCAGCCCGGCCGAACGACCGCGCGCC
>JAKFYO010000057.1 GCA_021730825.1 Hyphomicrobiales bacterium | reverse complement strand
GTGGTCAGCCCCATAGCTTACTCGCCTTCGCCCGCCTCAGCGGATCATATTGATTGTTTCTTGCAGCATCTGGTCCGCGGTGGTCACGATGCGTGTATTCGCCGCATAAGCCTGCTGCGTCACGATCAGCTTCGTGAATTCGTCCGCGATGTCGGTGTTCGAGCCTTCGAGCGACTTGCCGATGATCGAACCGGACGCGCCGTAGATCGCAGGACCCGATTCCGACGTCGCTTCGAATGCGCCGCCATCCAGCCGCTTCAACTGGTTGTCTCCGAGGAAGCTCGCGAGCGGAATTTCCGCGATGTCGATGGAGCGGCCGTTGGAATAGCTCGCGACAATGCGGCCCCGGTCGCTTACCGAGATCGATTGCAGTTCGCCGGCGGCGTAGCCGTTCTGGTTCAGCAGATTTACTTTCGCAACACCGTTCGCGTCGGCGAATTGCGTGACACCCGAAGAACCATGCGAAAGGATCACGTCGCCGATGACGACACCGTCGATCGAGAGGCCGGTGATCGTGACCTGCGGAATGTTCGGCGTCAGGATGCCGCTTGCGTTGAATGCATAGACCTGGCCGGCGTTGCGCCATGCGACCTGTGCAGCACCTGCGTTGGAATTTTCGAGATAGAACAGTTCCCAGGTATCGGTGCCGCCGGTCGCCGCCGAGTCGGTCTTCGCCCAGCGCAACTGCACGTTCATTTCGTTACCGAGCGCGTCATAGACGGTGATGGCACCGCCTGCGATCGACTGCTCGAGGAACGTGCTGACACCCGCGCCGAGTACGGTGCCGGTACCCGCATCGAGCGGGTTCACACCGAACGCGGCTGGGTTGATCAATTCGCTGTCCGGGGTATCGGGCGCGTTCAGATAAGCCTGCGTGCGCGGAAGGCTCGCGAGGTTCGCGCGGTAGTCGATGATCGTGGTTGTCTGCGATGGCAAAAAGTCGTTGGTGAATTGCAGTACTTCCGGGACCGAGCCGACCGTATTGCCGGTGACAGCATCGACTTCAAGCGCCTTCAGGTAATAGCCGGACCCGTTGACGAGGTAACCGTTCCTGTCGAGTTCGAAATCGCCGCGGCGCGTGTAGAGATCGACGCCGACGAAGGTCGGCACGCCGTCGGGGAAAGCCGTGGGCTTCTGAACGACGAAGTACCCGTCGCCCTTAATTGCCATGAAGGTATCGACGCCGGCGGTCTGAATGTCGCCCTGCACGTTGTTGGTCTGGCGGGAGAGTGCGGTAACGCCGCCTGCGGTCTGGCGCTTGGCGCTGGAGCTTGCGACCATGTCGGCGAAGCTCGTATCGACCCGCTTGAAGCCGGTCGTCTGCGAGTTCGCGATGTTGCCCGAGATGTTTTCGAGCGCGAAGGACTGCGCTTGCAGGCCACCGACCGCGGTCGTCATTGCACCGAAGATACCCATTACACTCCTCCGAAATCCGTTGGCCGCGCGCATGCGGGCCCCACAAGCCATTGGCAACGGCCATGCCATGTGAACGGCCTATCTAAGTAGTTGAAATTATTAGATTTATTGAGATGTAGCGCGGACCCGCGACAGGCAGGCTTTGCCGTCCCGGCAAGTTCTGCCGGGCGGAACATGCATGCCGCGCAGCGTCGCCTGCCGCCTTGCCGAGGCTGATTGCGGCCCATAGGGTGCGCCGCCTCAAGAATTCCCGGAGCCGGAAATGCGTTTCGAAGGTACCAAAAGCTACGTCGCGGCCGACGATCTGAAAGTAGCGGTCAATGCCGCGATCGCGCTCGAACGCCCGTTGTTGATCAAGGGCGAACCCGGCACCGGCAAGACGGTTCTGGCGGCCGAAGTGGCGCGAGCGATCAAGGCTCCGTTGATCGAATGGCACATCAAGTCGACCACCAAGGCCGCACAGGGTCTTTATGAATACGACGCGGTCGCGCGCCTGCGCGACAGCCAGCTTGGCGACCCGCGCGTGTCCGAGATCAGAAATTACATCAAGCGCGGCAAGCTTTGGGATGCGTTTACTGCCGAAGAACGGCCGCTGCTTCTGATCGACGAAATCGACAAGGCCGACATCGAGTTTCCGAACGATCTCCTGCAAGAGCTCGATCGCATGGAATTTCATGTTTACGAGACCGGCGAAACGATCAAGGCGGTGAAGCGTCCGATCATCGTCATCACCTCGAACAACGAGAAGGAATTGCCGGACGCATTCCTGCGCCGCTGCTTCTTCCACTACATCCGCTTTCCCGATGCCGACACCATGCGCGAGATCGTCGAGGTCCACTTCCCCGGCATCAAGCAGCGTCTCGTCGCCGAAGCGCTGCGTATGTTCTACGAAATCCGCGAAGTGCCGGGTCTCAAGAAGAAGCCCTCGACCTCCGAACTGCTCGACTGGCTGAAACTCTTGATGGTCGAAGACATCGGCCCGGAAACGCTGCGCGAGCGCGATCCGAAGAAGCTGATCCCGCCGCTGCACGGCGCGCTCTTGAAGAACGAGCAGGACGTACATCTGTTCGAGCGGCTCGCCTTCCTGTCGCGGCGCGAAGGTTAAACGCTTTTCACATCTTTGCGGTATTCGGCGAATCCCCGTCTAAGGAACTTGCATGCGCCGTCTTCTGCTTCTTCGTCACGCCAAGTCCGACTGGCCGGATGGCTATGACGACGCCTTGCGGCCGCTCGCCGAACGTGGCCTCCGCGATGCCCCGGAAATGGGCAAGGCGATTGCGCGTGCCGGGATCGTTCCCGATCTTGCGCTGATTTCGACCGCGGTTCGCACGCGGCAGACCTGGGACCTCGTCGCGCCGCAATTTGGAAAGCAGATTCCTTCGCAAGAAGTGAATGGCCTTTACGGCGCATCCGAAAAGACGATTCTCGGGTTCGTTCACACCGTGCCGGATGACGTGCAGACGCTCCTTTGCGTCGGTCATAATCCCGGCATGGAGCGCCTTGCACGCAGCTTCGCAAAATCCGGCGACGCGGACGCAATCCGCCGTATCGAGAAAAAATATCCGACCTGCGGCCTCGCCGTGATCGAACTGCCGGTCAACCGCTGGAAGGAAGCCGGGCCGCCAGCGGGCCGGCTAGAGATGTTTCTGACGCCGGCAAGCCTGCAGGCTAAGGGCTAGACCCTCGGCAGCACATCTTCCGGAATTGCACCTTGCGCGTAACGGCGCGGACGGTTGCGCATCACGATGTTCCAGATCTGCCAGAGAAACCACGCACCGATAAAGGCGATGACCCCTGCGACCAGATGTTGTCCGGCGGAAATCCCCTGAAACACGACGTAGACGATTGCGAGCGCAGTCAGCACGCCGACAATGAGGGACGGCCACCAACGCCACGCCGGAAATCCCGCTTCATAAACACAGTTCGTTTTCGCGGCATCGACGCGCCGATGCAGTTCGCGGATGAAACGACTGTAATCGCTGCCCTGATCCGCCATATCGATCAACGACTGCGCCGAAACTGAATAAACCAGAAGTTTTGGGGCGTTCAGCGGCCAGATCTCGGCCATGAAGCGGGAGTTCGCCATGTTAGTCGGCTTGTAGCCGAGCCTGATCTGCTTGATCATGGGATAGCTCACGCGCCCGTTGCGGGGACCGATCGCCCAATCGAGCGAGTCCTTGGAGAGCACGAACTCGTAAGCGGGGCCCATCAGGCGCGGCTTATAGGCATATGTGAAATTTTCTGACGACATCGCGCGCGGCTTTTAGACCGCGCGCGATGAGCTTGCAAAAGAAATCGGGGCGCAGGTTTTCGCCTGCGCCCCGGATCGAAAAGCGGTGTTACCAGCCGTAATAGTAGCGCGGCGGGCCATAGTAGTGCCGCGGCGCGTAGTACGCCGGAGCGTAATACGGATCATAATAATGACGGCGGTAATAGCGGCGCTGATATTGATGCGCCGCAAGACCTGCCGCTACCGCGCCAAAAACGCCAAGGGCTACAGCCGGGCCATAATGACGACGGCGCCACCGAACATCTTCCGTCTGCTGCGGAGCAGACTGCTTCACAGTGTTCTGGCTCGGCGCAACGGGTGCGGCCGATGCCGGAGCCGACGGGATTGCGAGCGCGGTAAGACCGACGGTGCCGGCCAGACCGATCGCGGTAAGCTTCTTGCGCAGGGTGTTCATCAGAACCTCCTTTTCACTACACGAGGTGAGGCATTTAATGCTGCTACACTCGCGTTCAATGCCTAGTAACCTGTGGAACCAAATATAGTTTCATGAACAGTGGTTCAGCTTCACACCACTTTCCTGCCACGAAAAACGCGAGCGACATTTGCGGTGTTTCCTTCACTCGCTTCGTGCGAAACTCGGTGGAGAAACAGCAACGACAATGCAGAGGAAAACGCCGATGAGCAGCAAAGGCCGGTATTCGCTCACGCGCCGCGCGCTGATGGCTGGCGCCGGAGCGCTTGCAGGCACGAGCGCGATTCCTACGCTTGCGGCTGCGAAAATGCCCCTCGCAAAAGCGCAGGCTCCGGGTTTTGTCCGCCGCAAACTTGGCGCCTTCGAAGTGACTTCGGTGCTCGACGGAGACATCGAACTCGAGCTCAAGCTATTCTCCGGCGACGCCGCGGAAATACAGAAGCTCTCGGCACAGAGCTACCAGCCCTCACCGCCGCGTTCGCACGTGAATGCGTTTGCCGTGAACACTGGCGAAAAACTCTATCTGGTCGACACCGGCACGGGCGTGTTGATGGGCTCCTCGCTCGGACGCGTCGCTGAAAATCTGGTGCTGGCCGGCATCAATCCCGACCAGGTTGATGCGATCCTGCTCACCCATCTGCATCCCGACCACTTCGGCGGCATGACGATGGAGGGGCGGCCTGTTTTCAAGAATGCCGAGATTTACGTCTCTGAAGCCGACGCGAAATTCTGGCTAAGCGCGGAGACTGCCGAAAAAGCGCCCGCCGAGTTTAAACCGTTCTTCGAGATGGCTGCGAGGGCGATCAAACCTTATGCGCACCGGCTGAAACCGCTTCCCAAAACCGGTGAAATTGCGCCCGGCGTTTCCGCGCTCGCCTTACCCGGCCACACGGTGGGCCATACGGGATATCTGTTCGCCTCCGAGAAAGAACAGATGCTGGTCTGGGGCGACATCGTTCATAACGCAGCACTACAATTCGAGCGCCCGGAATGGACGCTCGCCTTCGACACCGACCAGGCGCAAGCAGCAGCCGCAAGAAAACGGGCGTTCGATATGGCCGCAGCGGATCGTCTTCTCGTCGCCGGCATGCACCTTCCTTTCCCCGGACTTGGCTACGTCGAGCGAACCGGCACGCAGTATCGCTATCACGCCGACTTCTGGAGCCCGAAGCTCTGACCAGCCAGCGCTTTGTATGCGCGCCGTTTATTTTCGATATTCGATCACGCCCGACGCGCATACGTGATCCGCGCCGAGGGCATTAGCCATTAAGGCGATCGCGTGTTCGCGCGCCAGATTACCGGCGCAATGTGTGCGTGGCGGGCAACAGTATCTTCCTCCCGCCTCTACCTTCGTCGCAGATGAAGTGAGAAATGTGCGCAGGCGCAACGAGCGCGTTGCATGACGGCTTGATCATTCGCGACTCTCGCCAGCCAATTTTCGCGTAAACGCGCCGTCTACTTTTCTCGTCACGCCTTCGTGATGATGCGGCGCATCCAAATTCCTCATTCGCGGAATTACTTGTTGTCAGCCGCCGGTGATCCAGCGGCTTAATCAACAGGAGACTCACCATGAAGAAGTTCATTTATGCGACGCTCGCCGCTGCTACGTTGTTCGCTTCGGTCGGCGCGGCTTCGGCGCAGACCATGCAGCAGTATTGGCATGAGCATCAGCTCTCGCTGAACACCGGCGGTGCGTCCTGGGGTTATAACGACAACCTCACCAGCTTCGACAACATCAAGTAACGTAACGTCATGAAAAACGGCCGGCAGGAATGCCGGCCGTTCTTTTCTTATGTCTGTCTCTTTTCGGGAAATCCCCCGTACTTCACGCTACGATCACGCGGACTTTATCGGCGGCGGCGAAACGTATTGGCTCTTACACTCGTATGGACAGTATCAAGAGCAGATCAATCCTGGTTCGCTCGAATGACGGAGATTTAAAATGACCAAGATCCTTTTCGCTGTTCTGACCGCAGGCATTCTGGCTATTTCTGCGAATGCAGCTTCAGCACAGACATCGCTCGAAAAAAATCCGGTCGCTTCGGTCGGCGGCGCTTCGCAGGGCTACAACATGACGATCACGAACTTCGACAGCATCAAGTAATACCGCTGCAAAAAAACGGCCGGCAGCAATGCCGGCCGGATTTTTTATTTCTCGTCGTCATCTTCATCATCGCCGCTATAGACCTGCTCTTGCAGATCAAGCACGGCATCGCGAAGCGCTTCGATAACGAATGCAAGCGCCTTCGGATCAGCCGTTCCGGAATGTAGCTTGCCGAGTGCGGCTTCGAATTCTGCGCCCTCGAGCGGATTGTCGTCTTCGGCCATGGCCTTCTCCTGTTTCTTGAAACAAGAGTGAAGCATGCCGACGTCGGCGCGCAAACCATAGCGCGGCGGATTTTTTGTAACACTTAGCCAAGGCGATATTTGCCGCAGCCAATACATTCATACATGCGCGAGGCAGGAATACCCTTGATCGTGTCCGCGATCATTTCGTTCGCGAGCACATAATTTTCAGAACCGCAGAAACACTTGGGCATACCGCTTACGACCAGCGCAGGTTGCGCTCTGACCGCTTCCGGTGCCTCCGTCGCGTCCGGCACCGTTTCGTCCACTAGAAAGTCCACGACTAAGCTGCTCATAATTCGATCCTCTTCCGGATCGAACCTTGGCCTTGCCGGCCGTCATTAACAGTCCGCAAGACCTAACTGGCCGCGCTCCGCACCCTATGTCCCTATGTCGGTTATGGAACTTTTTGCGGCTTTTTGGGTTTATGAGTAGATTGAGTAACTGAATTTGCGGCCTTGCCGCGAAAACAGGTTTAAGGGGCCATGCCGAAAGACGGAAAGAACACGACGCGCGAAGAGCGCCTGCAGGTCATGCTGACGCCAGAAGAAGTGCAAGCTCTGGATGACTTCCGTTTCAATTCGCGGATGCCGAGCCGCGCGTCGGCAATACGCGAACTGTTAAAGCGCGGTCTTGCTGCCGAAGGTTTCGATTTTGCTGCGCCCGGCGGCCAATCAAGCTCGTATGGTGTCACCGGCGGTTCGCCGGGAGGCATCATGAATTCCGGTGAGGACGAGCCCAAGAAGCGCTAGCTTGAGACGCTAACATTGCAGCGTCCCGGTATCAGCTTTCTTCTTCCATCATACATCATGCGTCCGCAGCTTTTGCACACGTAGGGCTCGGGGTGCCGCACGCGTCCGTCGAGACAATAAATCGCGTCGCAATGCGGGCAGGAAATTTCTTGGTCGCTTGGCTCGCAATTTAACATAGGCCGCCTCCTGATTTTCTTGGCCCTCGCCTGACTAACCGTCCGCTGCGGCAGTACGTTCCAGTAAAACTGCGTCAGAACAAATAAGCGGGCGGCGAACCCACGTGCGGTTACGCACAGAGGAACGACCTGCTACAAGCCGCAATGAGCAAAAAGCCCCGTACGGAAAGCACTCCGCCGACCGAAGCCGAAATGGCTTCGAAATCGATCAGCGGACTCACTCTCGATAACCTGGAAGATCGCGTGGAGAAGCTGCGGCAGGCTTCCGAGCCGACGCGCAAGGCACGCGCCGCCACGAACAAAGCTTCGCGCGACGCGCTCGCTGAAAAGCAAAAAGCAAAAAACCGGGAAATAAAGAAACGCTGATTCCCGTATCGCCCAAACAAAAAAAGCCCGGCTGTTAAGCCGGGCTTTCTCTATTCTCGTGCGAAACGCTTAGGCGTTCTGCAGGTTCGAAGCGGCAAGCTTGCCGCGCTCGCTGACGACTTCGAAAGTCACTTTCTGACCTTCGTTGAGCGTGCTCATGCCCGAGCGCTCGACTGCCGAGATATGAACGAACACATCTTTCGAGCCGTCGGTGGGCTGAATGAAGCCGAAGCCTTTTTGCGTGTTAAAAAATTTCACAACGCCGGTAACCATTGTAGTCTCCATAAGTATCGCCATCATAGGCGAGATTGCAGGCGCTACGCAGTGCGCGCAGAACCTTTTCCCGATGCAGCGATGTCTTGGAGAGAGCTCTTTGGGCCCGTTGGCCAGTACAGCAGCAGATCGAACGGGAGCGCTATGCGCCAGATTTCGCGGAATAGCAAATCCCGCTGCAAAACCCGCGAATATACTCGTGCGGGCCGTGGAAGCGCCTCATTTGACGGGCGCCGCGCGCCTATAGTGTGCGCTATCGCGTTCCGCATCGGAGCCGAAAGAAGGCTTGCAGCAATGATCGCTCGCGCCCCCCGCGGATGAATGACCACTCAAAGCTCGTCGGTTACCTCATACTTATCATCCCGCTGATCGTTTTTGTCGCTTGGGCGAAATACTCGGCCGTTTCTGAATCTGTTTTCGTCGCGAGCCTGATCGGCACCTGCGCCTTCTTCATAGGCTGGCGCGTATTCACGGGCATCTGGCCCGGAAACGATGCGCCACGATGAGCAAGCCAGTACCGCCGACAGGCACCAAACGGATTTGCACTGCGTGCGCCGCCAAATTCTACGACCTCGATAAGCGCCCGATCGTTTGTCCGAAATGCAAGACCGCGCTGACCGACGCAGTGGCGATCGTATCCTGACCGGCGAAAGAAGTTCGATGCTTCACAAATTCCGGATTGGCCAGACGGTACATCTCACACGCGATAACCTGCGCGTCGCAAACGACAACAGCTTCCGGATTCTGGCGCTACGCCCGTTCGATGGCGACGATCCGCTCTATCTGGTGAAGAGCGACGCGGAAAGATGTCAGCGCATCATCGCGCAAAGCGCGATCAAGCGGGACCCGAACTAGAGCGGTACCGCGAGCTTGAAGAAGTTCGTGAAATTAAAGAGAAACAGAAAGCTTAAAACCAGCGCGGTTGTAAGCACACCAAGCGTATAGAGTACGTAGCGCTGCGCCTCACTTTGCCGTTCTTCATCGGTGGCCATCGAACGATCTCCGGCGCAGGACCGGGATGCAACGATCTGCATACGCGAACGGGCGCTAGAGAGCGACCTTACGTGGCACCTGGAAAAATAGATAGCGCGGCTACGAAGCGATAGCCGCGAAAAAAGAACTCGTGCGCGATCTCCGGTAACGGAGAACTGCGCCGGGAGGAGGCCGCGCTTTCCACTCTGCGCGGCCTCTGCCGGCATTTTACAACTGCAAACGAATTTTCGGAGCCAATATGGATAAACTCGAAGTAACGAGGAATGGTAACAGCAATGAGTATTCGGTTGTGCTGTCACAGGGAGGAGATTCCATACGCTGCATGATCACTGTGGGTGATGGAAGCGATCAGGAAAGGCGTAGGGCTGCCCTATACAAAGCGAAAGCGCTTGCCAAGGCGTTGGACGCTGCAATCGAGCATTAGCAAGGCAAAGAGTGCGTTAAGTCTCGAAAACCAGGCCGCCACGCAGGAGATAAGCAAAGAAGGAAGGGCGAATATAGCCTGATGAGTTTGCGCCCACCCTTGCAGCGTCTTTCGCGTCTTTGGGTGATAGATATCCCGAAGCATGGAAGCGGTGAAATCCGGTGCTAGTGCTCCATATAGCGATGCACTTGAAATCGTTGCCCATACCATTCAGGCCGACCGAATTGTTTTCTGACATAGATCTTCATAGCAGCTTCGATAAACGTAAATAAGGCCAGCTTTGCGCAAGTAAACGCGCGAAGGCGCAATGCAGCCTCAATTTAGCAGACCGTGCGTGCTATCACTACTTTCTGCCTAGATATGTTTTTAGGTTGAACATGAAAGGTCATTACCATGACCAATCCTGCAATTCTTGCAGCCGACACGCCGAAGCCGGAAGTGAATTCTCCGCCGGTAATGCCCGCGGCTCCGCAACCTGAAAAGAGCGCACCATCTCCGGAAAAACCGGCAGAGAAAAGCACAAGCAGCAAGTAAGCTGCCGCTCGAAGGCCCGGCGCAAGCCGGGCTTTTTTCTCGCTCGCTCTAGAGGAAACGATGGAAAAGCGAAAATTCGGAAACAAGCTGAAGTCGCCTTCAGTGGTGCAGATCAAGCACCAGATCTTGCTGCGCTGGCTCAAGGATCAGCGGGAAGTCGAGAAGATGGAAGCGCAGGCCGCACGTGGCTAAGCGCACGAACAGTTTCGCAAGCTACATCACGCCACCGCTTGTTATCCCGATCCTCGCAACAGCAATCGTGCTCGCGCGCATCGTTCAGCTTCACTGGTGAAAGAACGCATGAGCGCTTGGATCACGTTAACTAAAACCGACAACCGCCCAGTCGAAGTCAATCTCGATCGTGCGAACATCGTGCTGCGCGACGAGCGCAATTACGGAACGCTGATTACCTTCGGCCCGTCGGACTCGGTGACCGTGCTGGAAACGCCGGACCAGATTTTCGGCCGGATTGCCAAGCGCGAAACCGTGAAGCCGGCCACCACCGCGAGCATCTGAGAGAGCAACGCGTGGCACAGTCGAAGCCGCCGAAACCAGTGGAGCCGGAAACGCCGGCGTCTCACGGCGATTTTAGATTTACAAACGATGGCACCGCAGCCACGAAGCCCGGCAGCGCCTGCCGCTGCGGAAGCAAAAGCTTCCGCGAGGTACACCGCATCACCCAGCCCAAAGGCGGCACCTCGGTCATGTACGAATGCACGCAATGCGGGGAATACAGTATCTGACGCGGTAAATAATGGAACTTTTCGCGCCGCCGGATATTCTTAGATAATGAAGCGCCTGTTCGACCTCTTCCGGAAGCAAAGCGTGGCCGCGCCCCTCGCTCGCCAGCCGGATTTCTTCTGTCTTTATTGCAACGCCAAGTTTCCGCACGAAGATCTGGAGCGTGTGCTCGCGCATCTGAAGCCGCATCGCGATAAGGAAGAAGCCGAAGCGCGGCTCACCGCCGAATAGCCGCGCTGACACGCGCGCACAACAATTTCGAATCGTGGCGAAAACGTGCGCTGGATGCAGCAGGTGCAAAAATAAAACCCGCAACTTTTCGCAGCGCGAAACGTTTTCATCGCGAGGCTACCAACGAAAGGAAACTCATTATGAAAAAGCTTATTCTCGGTGCCATTACCGCCGCGACGGTTATCGCATCCGCGACTGCCGCTTCCGCGCAGGTCCGTCAGGATCGTAGCTGGTTCGACCTGAGCGCGGCTTCCTCGCAGCAGGGTCCGAACGCGCAGATGCCGCAGAAGAACTTTGCGCCCGACTCGGTGAAGTAAACACGCGTATCGTTTACTTCGTCTCCAGGAGCGGCCGGTGGCAACACCGGCCGCTTTTGATTATTTGCGCCGCCATTGCATCCAAATCAAAGGCCGCGGGGTTAGTGCGCGTACTCACATTCATGTCAGGCGTATTGCCGTGCCCCTTTGTCCAGTCTGTAAAATTCCGATGAAAGAAAAGCTCTCGACGCCGCGAACGACGACCTATCGCTGCGACGAATGCGGCACGTTGAAAGCGTTGCCGACTGCTTCCGTGAAAGCGCGGCGCCAATGAGCGCTAACCGACTCTACTTTTTCATTTAATTCGGAACGATCGCGCGGCGCGCGCGTTTTATATGCAAGCCCCATCAAGGGGCTTTTCATTTTGGAGGTTACACTCATGCGTAAGTTCGCACTCACTACCACCGCTTTGATCATGACGTCGGGCTTCGCGCTCGCGCAGTCCACGCAGCCGACCCAGCCGGTTCCGCAGAAGGAAAATCCGAAGGTCGAGCAGATCGAGAAGGACAAGACCAAGGGCAACGTCGAAAACCAGAACCAGAACGACGTGAAGG
>JAKFYO010000159.1 GCA_021730825.1 Hyphomicrobiales bacterium | reverse complement strand
CCGCATCGTACGCGCCGAGTTTTCTAATCCTTCCGGCGTCGTGGCAGTCCGCACATTCCAGAGCCAGCGCGTGATCCGGGGCAGAAAGCCCGCGTGATAATTCGCTTCGGTCGCGAGCTTCAGCGCGACCCTTGTCAGCGCGCGGATGCTGCGCGGAAAAGGGTACGGAAAAAGCGTGTTGCCCTCGATGATCCCGGCGTTGCCATAGGAAGTGCCTTCGCCCGGACCCTGCCGGTCCACGAGCACGGTCGAGACGCCCCGCTTTTGCAAGTGAAGCGCCGCCGATATGCCGACGATGCCCGCACCTAGAACGATAACATTTTTCTTTTGGCTCATAGGATATATCTATTGATCGATTTTGGCAGTTTCCAGACCGTTTGCCACCGATCCACAGGCAAATCACGCGCCTAACGGCTAAGCTATGGAAAGAATGGGAATACTTCACGCCGGTCGCCAATGCCCCCTGAAATCTAGCCTCGAATGGCTCGGCCGGAAGGGCACCAAGGTAGCGGCCGCAAGCATCCTGATCGGGCTCGCGATGCCGCCGCTCGCAAGCGCCCTGAAGCCCATTTTCACCGCTGCGATTTTTCTGCTCTTGGTCTTCGCCTTCCTGCGCGTCGATCCCGCGGAGTTGCGGGCGCGCTTCAAGGCCCCCCTGCTTGTGGCGATTGCCTGCATCGGGATCGTAGTGCTGACGCCCGTACTTTTCGGGTTGGCTTTGCCTTACACCGGCATCGACCGGCTCGGGCCGGGTGTCGTGCTCGGCCTGATGATGTATCTCGCGGCCCCGCCGATCATGGGCTCGACCGCATTCGCCGCACTTCTGCGCCTAGATACTGCGCTGACGCTCGCGGTGCTGATCGTCTGCACGGCAACGACCCCGTTGCTCGCGCCCTTTATCGTTTCCTATTTTGCCGGCGGCGCGCTGAACCTCGATGTCGCGCAGCTTGTCCTGCGGCTGCTAGCGATTCTCGGCGGCGCATTCGTCACCGCGTGGCTTCTGCGGCTCTGGCTCGGCAACGAGAAAATTGCCGCCAACAAAGACGCAATCGACGGGGTGAATGCGCTCCTGCTGTTCCTGTTCGGGGTCACCGCGATGGACGGCGTCACCGCACGAGCGATCAAAGAGCCGTTTCTGGTAGCAAGCCTTGCAACACTTGCCTTCGCCATTGCCATCGGCATTTACGCACTCACCACCCTGATCTTCTGGCGCGAAGGCCTGAAAAAATCGCTGGCGCTCGGCTTCTCCTCCGCACACCGGAACATGGGCGTGATGGTCGCGGCAGCCGGAAGCGGCCTGCCTGAGCTGACCTGGATTTATTTCGCGGTCGCCCAGTTTCCAATCTACCTCCTGCCCGCGCTCGCCGCACCGGTTGTTCACCGTCTCATGGACAAGCGGTTGCCGGGCCGGGAATAGCCGTGTTACGGCCTGCGCCTGGAGCCGCCGAAATGCCGACTCGTCCCCTTCTGATTGCACCTTCCATTCTCGCCGCCGACTTCGCAAAGCTCGGCGAGGAAGTGCGCGCGGCCGATCAGGCCGGTGCCGACTGGATCCATGTCGACGTCATGGACGGTCACTTCGTGCCGAACATCTCCATCGGACCCGCGATCGTGAAAGCAATCCGCCCGCACACGAAGAAAATTCTCGACGTGCATCTGATGATCGCGCCCGTGGACGCGTATCTAGCGGCGTTCGCAGAAGCCGGCGCCGACATCATCAGCGTTCATGTCGAAGCAGGTCCACATCTGGAGCGCTCGCTCTCAGTAATCCGCGATCTGGGCAAGAAGGCAGGCGTCGTGCTCAATCCTTCGACGCCGGAAGGCACAATCGAATATGTACTCGACAAGGTCGATCTCATTCTCGCGATGAGCGTGAACCCCGGCTTTGGCGGTCAGAGCTATATATCGTCGGTCACGGCGAAGATCGCGCGGCTGCGCAAGATGATCGGCGACCGCCCGATCGATCTCGAAGTCGATGGCGGCATTACCGCCGAGACCGCGCCCTTTGCCGCAAACGCCGGCGCGAATGTGCTGGTTGCAGGCTCTGCCGTCTATAAAGGCGGACCTGGGCAATACAAGAAGAACATCGACGCGATCCGCGCCGCGCAACCGCGCGCCGCAGCATGAGTGTGAAATGATCCCGCGCTACAGCCGCCCCGAAGCGGTGCAAATCTGGTCGCCCGAAACCCGCTTCAAAATCTGGTTCGAAATCGAAGCGCACGCCGCCGACAAGATGGCGGAGCTCGGCGTCATCCCGAAGGATGCCGCGAAGACGATCTGGGCCAAGGGCAAAGACGCAAAGTTCGATATCGAACGCATCGATGCAATCGAGCGCGAAGTGAAACACGACGTGATCGCTTTTCTGACGCATCTCGCGGAAATCGTCGGCCCCGAAGCGCGCTTCGTGCATCTCGGCCTCACTTCGTCGGACGTGCTCGATACTTGTCTCAACGTGCAACTCACGCGCGCGGCGGACTTGCTGCTCGCCGATCTCGATAAGTTGCTCGTCGCGCTGAAAAAGCGCGCGCTCGAGCATAAGGATACCGTCTGCGTCGGCCGCTCGCACGGCATCCACGCCGAACCTACGACCTTCGGGCTCAAGATGGCCGAAGCCTATGCCGAGTTCTCGCGCGGCAAGGAGCGACTGCTCCGCGCAAAGGAAGAAGTCTCGACTGCCGCCCTCTCCGGCGCGGTCGGCACGTTCGCGAACATCGACCCCAAGGTCGAAGCCTATGTCGCGGAGAAAATGGGATTGAGAGTCGAGCCGGTCTCGACGCAGGTCATCCCGCGCGACCGTCACGCGATGTTCTTCGCGACGCTGGGCGTGATCGCCTCCTCGATGGAGCGCTTGGCTACCGAAATCCGCCACCTGCAGCGGACCGAAGTCAAAGAAGTCGAAGAATTTTTCTCGCCGGGCCAGAAAGGCTCGTCGGCGATGCCGCACAAGCGCAACCCGGTGCTATCTGAAAATCTCACCGGCCTTGCGCGTATGGTTCGCGCTTACGCGATGCCGGCGATGGAGAATGTCGCACTCTGGCACGAGCGCGACATTTCGCACTCCTCGGTGGAGCGCATGATCGGGCCGGACGCCACCATCACGCTCGACTTCGCACTGAACCGCCTCGCCGGCTTGATCGAACAGCTTGTGGTCTATCCCGAGAACATGAAGCGCAATCTCGAAATGTTCGGCGGTCTCGTGCATTCCGAACGCGTGCTCCTGGCGCTCGCGCGCAAAGGCATGGCGCGCGAAGACGCCTACCGTCTCGTCCAGCGCAACGCGATGAAGACATGGGACGTGGGCGCAGATTTTCAGCAATCGCTGAAAGTCGATGCGGATGTCGCCAAGCTGTTGAGCGCAAAAGAGATCGACGCCTGTTTCGATATCGGCCACCACCTCGCGAACGTCGATACGATCTTCGCGCGAGTCTTTGGCAAATAACTTTGCGGTAAATAAAAAAGGGCGGCTCGAAAGCCGCCCTCTTTAATTAGTTATTCTGCTGCTTTTTCTGCGGAGTTGCCCGTGGCGTGGCTCGCTGTGGCGGCGCAGCGCGTTGCGGCGGTGCCTGCCGCTGGATTTGCTGCCGCTGCTGCATCTGCGGGCGCTGCTGAATTTGCCTCTGCTGCATTTGCGGACGATTCTGAATCTGCGGCCTGTTTTGAGTCTGCGGCCGCTGGAGATTACGCGGCGGGAAACTCTTTTGCTGCTGCTGGACGCGCGGCTGCACATTCTTCTGTTGCTGCTGCTTCTGAATCTGCGGACGCTGCAAATTCTTCTTCGGCTGCACGTTCTTCTGCTGCTGGATATTCTGCTTCTGCTCCTGCCGCAGATTTTTCTGATCCTGCCGAAGATCCTTGCGGTCATCGCGCAGGTCTTTCTTTTGGTCGCGCAAATCCTGCTTCTGCTCGCGCAATTCGCGCCGGTCGATCTTCAAGTCTTTCTGTTCGCGCGTTATCTGGTTCTGCTGACGCAACTTCTGCTTCAGTTGATCCCGGTTATTGTTTTGCCGTAGCAGCCGCGATTCGGCGCGGTTGTGCGTCACCGCCTGCGAGACTGCGCGATTGTGACCGGCTGCAGCGGAAGTCTGCGGATTATGGAAGCTGATCGCGGAAACGGCCCGGCTGTGGTTCCGCGCTTTCGACTCGCCGCGCGAATGCACCGCAAGCCGCGAATTGTAGCGGCCATGGAAGCCGCCGTAATAACGGAAGCCGAACGACGGCCCATACGCGTAATCGAGTTCGTCATCGTAGTAGTAGCCATCGAAAGCGGTGACATAAGCCGGCGGCGGCGCGGGACCGAAGACCTGCGGCGGATATTGATTACCCTCGCCGAGCCCGATCACGTCGCGGTTCATGAAGCCCTGATATTCTTCCCAGATCACTTCGCACCACAACTCGTCACAGCGCTGCACATCGATGACGGTGCCTTCCGGCACCACGATCTGCACCGGATATTCGATCCCCGGCCCCCAACGCAGATTGACGTTCGCTGGCAGAGGAAGCGGTGCCGCGGAGACGGCACTTGCGGAGAGAAAAAATGCGGTGGCGACAAGCACCGTTCGTTTCGTAAACATCTAACGTTCCTTTCGACGGCGCACACGTTGCACCGATCAACAACGCAGAGTTTACGTTCACGGTTCCGCTAGAACCCGTGAATTCGCAGCAATCTAGGTGAATGGATGTTCAGCGCGCGAACACAGTTTCGCCGCGCGCTCCTTCGCGACAATCCCGCGATTACGTTCCGGCTTTGATTTCTGCCGCAGCTTCGGCAAGCAGCGCATCCATCTTCGCGCGGATGTCCGCGTCGGAAACGCCTTGCTGACCCTTGGCGTCGAGATCGCCGCGCACCTTGCGGAACACGTCGTCGTCGCCCGCCTCTTCGAAGTCGGCAGCGACCACCGACTTTGCGTAGGCTTCGGCTTCCGTACCGGAGAGACCGATCTTCTCGGCAGCCCATGCGCCGAGCTTGCGATTGCGGCGCGCGGTGGCTTTGAACTTCTGTTCTTCGTCCAGCGCGAACTTCTTCTCGAAGCCTTCTTGACGCTTGTCGAACGTGCTCATCGGTCGCTCTCGCTTTCTTGGGTTTTACTGAGTGCTGCCGTTGAATATAGGCCGAAACATCCTATTTCAACTGCGTCAATCGGCCATGCGAAAGCTTACGGATGAGCGGCAATTTGTATTGCCCGGAGCCTTCGGATAGGGTCGAAGGAGCGCGAAAGCTCAGCGGAGTCGCTGTGCTTTCCTCCGCGGAAACCCCGGTTTTCCAGACGATTTAGTCAAGCTTACGCCCGGAGCCCCGGTTCGATATGGATTTTTTGAAGACACGGTACACGCCCATGAGCCGCCGCCGCCGCATCTACGAAGGCAAGGCCAAGGACCTTTTTGAAGGTCCCGAGCCCGGAACGCTGGTCCAGTATTTCAAGGACGACGCCACCGCGTTCAACGCGAAGAAACACGAGATCGTCGATGGCAAAGGCGTACTCAACAACCGCATCTCGGAATTCGTCTTCCAGAAGCTGAACGAGATCGGTGTGCCGACGCACTTCGTGCGCCGCCTCAACATGCGCGAGCAGTTGATCCGCGAAGTCGAGATCATCCCGCTCGAAGTGGTCGTGCGTAACGTCGCCGCCGGCTCGCTCGCGACCCGCCTCGGCATCGAGGAAGGCACGCAGCTGCCGCGCTCGATCATCGAATTCTATTACAAGAGCGATAAGCTGAACGACCCGATGGTCTCCGAAGAGCACATCACCGCCTTCGGCTGGGCCACCACGCAGGAAATCGACGATGTGATCGCGCTCGCGATCCGCGTGAACGATTTCCTCTCCGGCCTCTTCCTCGGCGTCGGAATCCGCTTGGTCGATTTCAAGATGGAGTGCGGCCGGCTTTGGGACAACGACATGGTCCGCATCGTCGTCGCCGACGAAATCAGCCCGGACTCGTGCCGCCTGTGGGACATCAAGACCGCCGACAAGCTGGACAAGGACCGCTTCCGCCGCGACATGGGTGGCCTGATCGAGGCCTATACCGAAGTCGCAAAGCGTCTCGGCATCATGTCGGAAAACGAGCCGCCGCAGGGCACCGGCCCGGTGCTGGTGAAAAGCTGAGGCTTAGCGCGCTCGTGCCGTATTTCTGATGTGGATGTTTGGCGGGGGCGATTGCCCCCGTCTGCTTTTGCGCTAAAGCATTCGATAGGAGAAGACTTTCAATGAAAGCCCGCGTCACCGTCACCCTGAAGAATGGCGTTCTCGACCCGCAGGGCAAGGCCATCGAAGGCGCGCTGAAGTCGCTCGGCATCGAAGGCGTCGAAAGCGTCCGCCAAGGCAAAGTGTTCGAGATCGAACTCGCCGACGGCGACAAGGCGAAGGCCGAGGCCGCGCTCAAAGCCGCAGCCGATAAGCTACTCGCGAATACCGTCATCGAGAATTACCGCGTCGAGGTGTTGAGTTAAGCCGATGAACGCCGCTGTCGTTCTTTTCCCCGGCTCCAATCGCGAAGGCGATGTCGCAAGCGCGATCAAGCGCATTTCCGGCAAGACCGCGAACATCGTCTGGCATGCCGACAGCGAACTCCCCTCCGGCACCGATCTCGTTGTGCTGCCGGGCGGATTTTCCTACGGAGATTATCTCCGCTGCGGCGCCATTGCCGCCCGCGCGCCGATCATGAACGCGGTCCGCGCGCATGCCGAACGCGGCGGACTTGTGCTCGGCATTTGCAATGGCTTCCAGATCTTATGCGAAGCGCAGCTTCTTCCCGGTGTACTCCAGCGCAACGCGAAGCTCCGCTTCATGTGTAAGGAAGTTTATCTGCGCGTCGAGCGCTCCGACACGCCCTACACCCGCCGCTATAACGCAGGCGACGTCTTGAAAATTCCGGTTGCGCACGGCGAAGGCAACTACACTGCCGACAAGGAAACCATCGAGCGCCTTGAGGGCGATGGCCGCGTGCTGTTCCGCTACGTCTCGCCGGAAGGAAAAACCGATGCCGCATGGAATTACAACGGCGCGACCAACGCAATCGCCGGCATCCTCTCCGAGAAGCTGAACGTGCTCGGCCTGATGCCGCATCCCGAAAATCACGTCGACCCCGCGATTGGCCCGACGGATGGCCGCGGCCTTTTTGAAAGCATCAAGTCCGTCCTGGAGGCGGCGTGAATATCGCGAACACCGTCAAGATCACTCCCGCACTCGTCGCAGAACATGGCCTGAAGCCCGACGAGTACGAGCGGATTCTGAAACTCATCGGCCGCGAGCCTTCGATCACCGAACTCGGCATCTTCTCGGCGATGTGGAACGAGCACTGCTCGTACAAATCCTCGAAAGTGCATCTGAAGACGCTGCCCGTCGCCGGCAAGATCGTCATTCAAGGTCCCGGCGAAAACGCGGGCGTCATCGATATCGGCGACGGCCTCGCCTGCATCTTCAAGATGGAAAGCCACAACCATCCGTCGTTCATCGAGCCCTATCAGGGCGCGACCACGGGTGTCGGCGGAATCCTGCGCGACGTCTTCACGATGGGCGCACGTCCGATCGCATGCCTGAATGCGCTCCGCTTCGGCTCGCCTGATCATCCTAGAACACGTCATCTCGTTTCCGGCGTCGTGGCCGGTATCGCGGGCTATGGAAATTCGTTCGGCGTTCCGACTGTTGCGGGCTCGGTCGGTTTTCATTCGCGTTATGACGGGAACATTCTCGTCAACGCGATGGCGGTCGGCATCGCGGAAACCGACAAGATTTTCTATGCGAAGGCGACCGGCGTCGGCCTCCCCGTCGTTTATCTCGGATCGAAGACCGGACGCGACGGTATTCATGGCGCCACCATGGCATCCGCGGAATTTGGCGAAGGTGCTGAAGAAAAACGCCCTACCGTTCAGGTGGGTGATCCCTTCGCGGAAAAACTTCTTCTAGAAGCCTGCTTGGAAATCATGGCCAAGGGTTGCGTCGTCGCGATCCAGGACATGGGTGCTGCCGGCCTCACCTGCTCCGCAGTTGAGATGGGCGCGAAGGGCGATCTCGGCATCACGCTCGATCTCGAAAAAGTACCGGTGCGCGAAGAAGCGATGTCGGCTTACGAAATGATGCTCTCCGAATCCCAAGAGCGCATGTTGATGGTGCTAAAGCCCGGCAAGGAAGCCGAGGCGGAAGCCATCTTCACGAAATGGGGTCTCGACTTCGCAATTGTCGGCTACACCACCGACACGCTGCGCTTCCTCATCCGTCATAACGGCGAGGAAATGGCGGACCTTCCGATCAAGGAGCTTGGCGATCAGGCGCCGGAGTATAATCGGCCCTTTACTGAATCGAAGAAGCTGCCTGTTATCGACGCTGCATCCGTGCCTGCACCAAAGTCGCTCGCCGATGCGTTGGAAAAGCTAATTGCCTCCCCCGACCTGTGCTCGAAGCGCTGGGTCTGGGAGCAGTACGATCATCTCATTTTGAATAACACCGTGCAGCGCCCCGGTGGCGATGCTGCGGTCGTGCGCGTACAAGACGGTCCGAAGGCGCTCGCGCTCTGCACCGACGTGACACCACGTTACTGCGAAGCCGATCCATTTGAAGGCGGCAAGCAGGCAGTCGCGGAATGCTGGCGCAACTTGACCGCCGTCGGCGCAACGCCGCTCGCGATCACCGACAACCTGAACTTCGGCAATCCTGAGCGGCCCGAAATCATGGGCCAGTTCGTCGGCTGCATCCGCGGCATCAAGGAAGCTTGTCTTGCGCTGAACTTCCCGGTCGTGTCCGGCAACGTCTCGCTTTACAACGAAACGCAGGGCCGCGGAATTTTGCCGACGCCCACTATCGGCGGTGTCGGCCTGCTCGCGGATTTCAATAACTCCGCATCGATCGCGTTCAAGGCTTCCGGCGAAGCCGTTCTCGTTCTCGGCGACACACGCGGCTGGCTCGGCCAGTCAGCATATCTTGCGACTGTACTTGGCCGCGAAGAAGGCGCACCGCCGCCGGTCGATCTCGCCGCTGAAAAGTGCGCGGGCGATCTCGTCCGCGATCTGATTGCCAAAGGCCGCGTCACCGCCGTACATGATTGCTCGGACGGCGGCCTCCTGGTCGCAATCGCGGAAATGGCGATGGCCGGAAATATCGGCGCGACCCTCGAACTTTCACCGGGTGGTATTCCGCCCCACGCTTTCTGGTTCGGCGAAGATCAGGCGCGCTACGTCGTCACGGCGCCCGCACTGGCGCTTCCGGAGATCGAGGCAGCCGCGAAAGCGGCCGGCGTGGCTGCCTTGCGTCTCGGTTTAACCGGCGGCGAGGAATTGACCTTGCCCGGCGAACGCCCAATATCAGTGGCGCAGTTGAAGAAGCGGCACGAATCTTGGTTGCCGGACTATATGGCGGGCGGAAACTGACGCGCCCGCGGCTCACGGAGTGAACGGCAATGGGGATGGAAGCCGCGGAAATCGAACGCCTGATTAAAGAGGCGCTTCCGGACGCGACCGTCGAGATCAAGGATCTTGCCGGCGACAACAACCATTATGCCGCCACGGTTATTTCCAATAGTTTCAAGGGTAAGAGCCGCGTGCAGCAGCATCAGATGGTCTATGCGGCTTTGAAGGGACAGATGGGTGGCGTGCTTCACGCCCTCGCGCTACAAACCGGCACCCCGGAAGGGTGATTGAAGGACATTCGAGAGTCATGAGCATTCAGGATTTCATCAAGAACGAAGTCACCGGCAACGATGTAGTGCTGTTCATGAAAGGCACCCCGCAGTTTCCGCAATGCGGCTTCTCGGGTCAGGTCGTGCAGATCCTCGACTATGTCGGCGCAGGCTATAAAGGCATCAACGTGCTCGACTCCGCTGAGCTTCGCGAAGGCATCAAGCAGTACGCAAGCTGGCCCACCATCCCCCAGCTTTACGTGAAGGGCGAATTCGTCGGCGGCGCGGATATCGTGCGCGAGATGTTTCAGGCCGGTGAACTGCAAAGCTTTCTTGCAGAAAAAGGCGTGAAGGTCACCGCGAAAGCCTGAGCGCCTCGCCTCGTAGGAATAAAAAAGCCGCCCAAACCGGGCGGCTTTTTCTTTTGTTCGTCGCGCGGAAATTAGCGCGAGTAGAATTCGACGACCAGATGCGGCTCCATCTGCACCGGGAACGGCACTTCGGTCAGCACCGGAACGCGGGTCAGCTTCGCGGTCATCTTGTTGTGGTCGGCTTCGATGTAGTCCGGCACATCGCGCTCGGCGAGCTGCGAGGATTCGAGCACGATCGGAAGCTGCTTCGACTTTTCCTTCACGGAAATGACGTCGCCCGGCTCCACGCGGTAGCTCGGAATGTTCACCTTCTTGCCGTTCACCTGAATGTGGCCGTGGTTGATGAACTGGCGGGCAGCGAACACGGTCGGCACAAACTTCGCGCGATAGATCACGGCGTCGAGACGGCTCTCAAGCAGGCCGATCAGAAGCGCGCCAGTATCGCCGCGGCGGCGAACCGATTCTTTGTAGATGCCGAGAAACTGCTTCTCGGAAATGTTGCCGTAGTAGCCCTTGAGTTTCTGCTTCGCGCGCAGCTGCACGCCGAAGTCGGACGGGCGGCCTTTGCGGCGCTGGCCGTGCTGGCCCGGACCATATTCGCGGCGGTTGACGGGGCTCTTCGGGCGGCCCCAGATATTTTCGCCCATGCGGCGGTCAAGCTTGTGCTTGGCCGAGTGACGCTTCGACATCGCAAATCCTCTTGCGTTTGGATTGCGCCCTCCTTTGCGTGCTCTCCTTAGAGCAAGCCGACAGGCGAACTTCCGAGCGCCGGAACCGCTGAAATCAGGGGTTTCGATTAGGAAGGCCGCCACGGGTGCGGGAAGTGCGTGGGGATAAAGGGTCGAACCGGCCCTGTCAAACCGCTTGATGAGCGGGCGCTATCCCGAAGGATTTCAAGGATTTGGCGAGCGCCGGACCGGGCGCTTTGCCGCTCGTAAAGTGCACCTTCACCGGCTCCATGAGGGGCAAGCCGGGGGTCGTGAGCAGGCTCGCTACCCGCCGCGCGATCGCAGGCGCCGGATCGACCCACGTAACAGGCCAAGGGGCTAGCTGTTTCAGCCGGTCCAGCAATAGCGGATAATGCGTGCAGGCAAGCACCACCGTATCGGTCTTCGCGCCGTCATCCCGGAATGCAGGCGCAATCTCTTTTGCAATCTGCTCGTCTGCCACCTCTTCCCCGCGCAGATAAGCTTCCGCGAGCGGTGCCAGCCACTGGCTACCCACGAGATCGACTTTGCAATCGGCCGCGAATTCGGAAATAAGCGCGCGAGTATAGTCCCGCTTCACGGTGCCTGGGGTCGCGAGCACCGAAATCCGCTTCGTTTTCGAGAGCGCACAGGCGGGTTTGATCGCGGGCACGGTGCCTACAAACGGGATCGCGTGATTTGCGCGCAGCACGGGAAGCGTCAGCGTGGACGCCGTATTGCAGGCGATCACGGCGAGCGCCGGCTTATAGCGCGCGATGAGATCGTCCATCACCAAAGACACCCGCGCGATCAGCGCGTCGTTCTCGAGCCTGCCGTAAGGAAACACTTCGTCGTCCGCGGCATAGACGAGCTTCAGATCGCGCCGCAGTGCCGCGATCTCGCGCAATACCGTGAGCCCGCCGAGGCCGGAATCGAAGACCAGCACGGTCGGGTTCGCGGGAATCGGCGCGGTTGCGTTCATCGCGCGCCGTTCTAGCGTGGCGCGGCGGACTTCACCAATGCGCGCGGACTGGCGCCGCTCCTACTTGAGCATCACCCGGAACGTCATCGACGAGCCGACATTGATCATGTCCTGCTGCGGCTGCCGGTGGCGGTTGGCGTTCACGTTCATGGTTTCAAGCCTGCACTCCGTCGCAATCGTCTCCTTCAG
>JAKFYO010000087.1 GCA_021730825.1 Hyphomicrobiales bacterium | reverse complement strand
CGGCGGCAAGATCGAACGGGCAGATTGCGATGTAATCGTTGATCGCCTGCGTGACCTGCGGGATCAGCGGCACCATGCGCGCTTTGTTGCCTTTGCCGGTCACAGTGATTGCATCAGCCGTGCCCGACGCCGGAATCTGGTTGCGCGTCAAGGAAAGCGCTTCGGCGATACGAAGACCTGCGCCGTAGAGTAACGACAGCACAGCGGCGTCGCGTACAAGTACCCAAGGTTCGCGTTCTTCATAAGCGCGGGTTTCAGGATCGGCGAGCGCGATCGCGGAAGCGCTATCCAGCGGGCGCGGCAAGGTTTTCGCAACCTTCGGCGCGCGCACGGCGGCGAGCGCATCGGATTTGCCGCGCCCTTCGCGTTCGAGAAATCTTGCGAACGAGCGCGCGGCGGCTAACGAGCGCTGGAGCGTCCGTGCCTCGACGCCGTTTGAGCGGCGAAACGCGAGGAACGAACGAATGTCGGAAGGCGCAAGCTTGGAAAGATCGGCAAGCTTCGGCGCGTGCCCGAGATGTTCGGTCAGGAACGAAAGAAAGCAGCCGACGTCGCGGGCGTAGGCCTCGCAGGTCTTCGGCGAGAGGCGGCGCTCGGCGGCGATAAATTCCAGCCAGCGCTTCAACTCGGTCAGCACGTCTTTCGCGGCGACTTCAAATAGCTGCGCTTCCGCAGTGTTGCGGGCGTCCTTATCTATGCGCTTGTCTTTATCTTTGCCGCGGCTTGACATGGAATCCCGTTGTCGCTCCGCTCGGCTTAACTTCCGCTTAAACCCAAAGAAGCCCAAGAAACCGCAGCAATTATGGCCGAACGAATCGTAGACGTGCTCGTGCCGCTCGCGGTGGACCGGCCTTATTCGTACAAAACGAGTGAGGCACTCATCCCCGGCGACATCGTGCATGTGCCGCTCGGCAATCGCGAGGAGACCGGCGTGGTGTGGCCCGGCTCGGGCGAGGCGCCGGCTACGGCGAAGCTGAAAAGCGTTATCGCGAAGTCGGACTACCCACGCTTGCCGCTCGAACTCGTGAAGCTGATCGATTGGATTGCGGACTACACGCTGGCCCCGCGTGGCATGGTCTTGCGCATGGCCTTGCGCCGCAGCTCGGAACTGGGTGCTGCGCGCGAGAAGATCGGTGTACGCGTGACAGGCGTGAAGCCTCCGCGCATGACGGATGCTCGTGCGCGTGTGCTATCGCTGCTTGAGAATGGCCTGCTGCGTTCAAAGTCAGAAGCCGCCGAAGAGGCAGGCGTCTCGCCTAGCGTGATCGACGGTCTGATTGATCAAGGTGCTCTCGAAGCCATTGCGTTGCCGCCGGAGCCGATTGCACTGCCGCCCGACGCGGACTTTGCGGTGCCGGAACTGAACCCGGCGCAGACTTCGGCAGCGAACGAATTGCGCGAAGCGGTGCACACGAAAAAATTCTCCGTGAATCTGCTGGATGGTGTCACCGGCTCCGGCAAGACCGAAGTCTATTTCGAGGCGGTCGCGGAAATTCTTAAAACAAAGCGGCAGGCGCTGATCCTGCTTCCCGAAATCGCGCTCACCACGCGCTTTCTCGACCGCTTTGCGGAGCGTTTCGGCGAGCGTCCTGCGGAATGGCATTCGGCCATTGCGCCGCGCAAACGCGCGAGGACGTGGGAAGGCATCGCGAAAGGCGAAATCAGCGTGGTCGCCGGTGCGCGCTCGGCGTTGTTTCTCCCGTTTAACGATCTTGCGCTGATCGTTCTCGATGAAGAGCACGATCCTGCATACAAGCAGGAAGACGGCGTGCATTATCACGCGCGCGACATGGCGGTGGTACGCGGATCGCTTGCGCAGGCCACCGTGGTGCTGACTTCCGCGACGCCTTCGATTGAGACCGAGAACAATGCGCGGCGCGGGCGCTACAAGCGCCTGCAACTCTCCGAGCGCTACAGCGGTACGGAAGTGCCGCAACTGGAAGCCATCGATCTCAAGAAAGAAGGTCCGCGCAAGGGCCGCTGGATTTCGCCGCGTCTGGAACAGGCTATCGGCGAGACGATTTCGCGCGGTGAGCAGGCGTTACTCTTTCTCAATAGGCGCGGCTACGCGCCGCTGACCTTGTGCCGCTCCTGTGGCCTCCGCATGCGTTGCGTGAACTGCGATACATGGCTGGTCGAGCATCGCTACAGGAAGCGTCTCGTCTGCCATCACTGCGGTTTCGACATGCCGCCGCCTCAGCATTGTCCGAAGTGCGAGACGGCGGACTCGTTCGTGCCGATCGGTCCCGGCGTCGAGCGCCTCGAAGAAGAAGTGCGTGCCGCGTTTCCGGATGCGCGCACGTTGGTGCTGTCGAGCGATATGTCCGGCGGCGTCGAGCGGCTGCGCGCGGAACTAGAGGCCGTCACAAATCGCGACGTCGATATCGTGATCGGCACTCAATTGGTTGCGAAGGGCCATCATTTTCCGGGTTTGGCGCTCGTCGGCATCATCGACGCCGATCTCGGTTTGAACTACGGCGATCCACGTGCGGCGGAACGCACGTTTCAATTGCTGCATCAGGTTGTCGGCCGCGCGGGCCGCGAGAAAGCCGGCGGGCGGGGGTTACTGCAGACCTATCAGCCCGAGCATCCGGTGATGAAGGCATTGCTCGCAGGCGACCGCGACGCTTTTTACGACAGCGAGATCGCATCGCGCGAAGAGGCCGGTCTTCCGCCGTTCGGGAAAATGGCGGCGATCATTGTCTCCGCAAAAGAAGGTCCGGCGGCCGAGTCTTATGCGCGGAAGCTGGCTGCAAGTGCGCCGCTTTCGGACGACGTGCGCCTGCTCGGTCCCGCCGAGGCGCCGTTGTCCATGATCCGGGGGCGGCATCGCTGGCGGCTGCTCGTCACGTCGCCGCGCAATTTCGATCTCTCGCACTATGTACGGGAATGGTTAGCCGCAGCACCGCCTGCGCGTGGCAGCCTGCGCGTACAGGTCGATGTCGATCCGCAGAGCTTTCTCTAGCTGGAAATCTTCCGCAGTCGCCATGCGCGGAAGAGAAACGAAAGCGCGACGCCGATGCCGATGGCAGCAACCAGATCGTAGAACGCGGTAATCAGAAACACCGCGAGCAGCACGATTGCCTCGGGCCATGAGCGCATCAGCAGCGCGCGAAATTCGTGGTGGTCCGACATGTTGAACGCGACCACGACCAATACTGCCGCAAGGGCGGCGAGCGGAATATGCACCGCGAGCGGGGCCGCGATCATCATGAAGACCAGGAGATAGACCGCATGCAGCAAGCCCGATACCGGGCTCTTTGCGCCGCTTCGTACGTTGGTGGCGGTGCGCGCAATGGTGCCGGTGACCGGCATGCCCCCGAATGCGACGGAGCCGATATTCGCCAGGCCCTGTGCGACCAGTTCTCCGTTCGAGCGGTGCTTGTCGCCGCTCATGCGGTCGGCGACGACGGCTGACAGGAGCGATTCGATCGAGCCCAGCAGGGCAATCGCGATTGCATCCGGCAGCACGGCGTAAATCTTCGCCAGATCGAAAACCGGGAGACCGGGCGCGGGCAAGGAGCTCGGCACCGCGCCGAAGCGCGAGCCGATGGTGGCAACATCGGGTTGAGCCAGCGCGACAAACCCCGCGCTCAGGACCACGACGATCAGGAAGCCCGGCCAGCGCGGCAGGAATCTCCGGATCAGGACGATGACAAGCGCACCCAGGATGCTGATGGCGAGTGCGGCGGGCTTGATCGTGGGGAGCGCATTCCAGAGGGCGGCGAGTTTCGCGAGCAGCGGTCCGGGCTCCTTTGCGATCTCTAGCCCGAGAAAATCCCGAAGCTGGCTCGCGAAGATGATGACGGCAATGCCGGCCGCAAAGCCGACCGTGACGGTATGCGGAATGTGTCTGATGTAGGTCCCGAGCCTGAGCAGCCCGACCGCGATCATGATGAGCCCCGCGATGGCGGTCGCGAGTACCAGCCCGTCATAGCCGTGGCGTTCGACGGTCAGCGAGATCAGGACGATGAAAGCGCCGGCAGGCCCGCCGATCTGGAAGCGGCTGCCGCCGAGGAGCGAGATCAGGAAACCGCCGACGATGGCGGTGTAGAGCCCACGCTCAGGCGGCAGGCCGGAGGCGATGGCAAGCGCCATGGAAAGGGGCAGGGCTACGATGGCGACGGTCAGCCCTGCAAGGGCGTCGTCGCGGAAGCTGGCGCGGCTATAGCCATGCTTCAGCGTGGAAACGAGGGCCGGCTTGAACTGGAAGTCGCGCTCAAGGTGCCGTCCGCCGTCCGAAAGTTCCTGTCCGCGCTGATCCATTCCGCCCGAATCCCGAAACACGAGCGTTGCATCCCGGCGGCGCTACTGAGAAGTCTCATTCGATGCGCCCGATAGGGCCGGATTTCCTCAAGCCATGCGGCAAATCGGACCGGGGAAAACATTGCGTAACGACGCGCCCGCATGGTAGCAAACGCCCGATTTTACGGGGCTTTCGGGGGCACTCCCTAGTCTCTTGCAAAATCGGAATTCCCACTTGAATTCCAAGAGCTTACGGGCCGCTTGCCGCGGTGCCGAGCGCTTGGAACGGGTAAAAAAAGAATAGTCACAGATGGCGGCTGACGAACCCATCATTTCCGGCATGGCCGGGCGCTATGCGACGGCTCTCTATGAGCTGGCGCACGAAGCGAAATCCATCGACGCCGTAAGGGGCGACCTCGACCGCTTTTCGGCGCTCCTCAACGACAGCACCGACCTCGTCCGTCTCGTCCGCAGCCCGGTTTATACGGCCGAAGAGCAGACCAAGGCGATCGAAGCCGTGCTCGCCAAGGCGAAGATCGGCGGCCTTGCTGCCAAGTTCATCTCGACGGTGGCGTCCAACCGCCGTCTGTTCGCGATCCGCGAAATGATTTCGGGCTTCAATACCCTCGTCTCGAAGGCGCGTGGCGAAACCCGCGCCGAAGTCACGGTTGCCGAGAAGCTTGACGACAAGCATCTCGCGACCATCAAGGAATCGATCGTTGCTTTTACAAAGCAGAAATCGGTCGAACTCGACGTGAAAATCGATCCTTCGATCCTCGGCGGCCTCAAAGTCAAAATCGGCTCCCGCATGATCGATGCGTCTCTGAAAACCAAACTCAACTCCATTCGTAACGCGATGAAAGAGGTCCGCTGATGGACATCCGCGCCGCCGAAATTTCGGCAATCCTGAAAGACCAGATCAAGAATTTCGGTGAAGCCGCCGAAGTGACCGAAGTAGGACAAGTGCTTTCCGTCGGTGACGGTATCGCCCGCGTCTATGGCCTCGATAACGTCCAGGCCGGCGAAATGGTCGAATTCGAAAACGGCGTGCGCGGCATGGCGCTCAACCTCGAGAGCGACAACGTCGGTATCGTTATCTTCGGCTCCGACCGCGACATTAAAGAAGGCCAGACCGTCAAGCGCACCCGCGCCATCGTGGACGTTCCGGTCGGCAAGGAACTGCTCGGCCGCGTCGTCGACGCGCTCGGCAATCCCATTGATGGAAAAGGCCCGATCAAGGCCGCCAAGCGCGCCCGTGTGGACGTGAAGGCGCCGGGCATCATCCCGAGAAAGTCGGTGCACGAGCCGATGGCGACGGGCCTGAAAGCAATCGACGCGCTGATCCCGATCGGCCGCGGCCAGCGCGAACTCATCATCGGCGACCGCCAGACCGGCAAGACCGCCGTCGCGCTCGACACGATCCTGAACCAGAAGGCGCTGAACGTTGCAGGCGCCCCGGAAGCGCAGAAGCTCTATTGCGTCTATGTCGCCGTCGGCCAGAAGCGCTCGACCGTCGCGCAGTTCGTGAAAATTCTCGAAGAGCAGGGCGCGATGGAGTATTCCGTCGTGATCGCTGCGACCGCTTCGGACGCCGCGCCGATGCAGTTCCTCGCACCGTTCGCCGGTTGCGCGATGGGCGAATTCTTCCGCGACAACGGCATGCACGCGGTCATCATCTATGACGATCTTTCGAAGCAGGCCGTCGCTTACCGCCAGATGTCGCTTCTTCTGCGCCGTCCGCCGGGACGCGAAGCCTATCCGGGCGACGTGTTCTATCTCCACTCGCGCTTGCTCGAGCGCGCAGCAAAGATGAACGACACGCAGGGCGCAGGCTCGCTCACCGCGTTGCCGGTCATCGAGACGCAAGCGAACGACGTGTCGGCTTACATTCCGACGAACGTCATTTCGATCACCGACGGCCAGATATTCTTGGAAACCGACCTGTTCTATCAGGGCATTCGTCCTGCGGTGAACGTCGGTCTTTCGGTTTCGCGCGTCGGCTCTTCGGCGCAGACTAAAGCGATGAAGAAGGTCGCCGGCAAGATCAAGGGTGAGCTCGCGCAGTATCGCGAAATGGCGGCCTTCGCGCAGTTCGGCTCCGACCTCGACGCCGCGACCCAGCGCTTGCTGAACCGCGGCGCTCGTCTCACCGAGTTGCTGAAGCAGGCGCAGTTCTCGCCGCTGAAGATGGAAGAGCAGGTCGTTGTGATCTGGGCCGGTACCAACGGCTATCTCGACCAGCTTCCGCTCAACCGCGTGAAAGCGTTTGAAGAAGGTCTTCTGAGCACGGTGAAGTCGAAGCACAGCGATCTGCTCGACTCGATCCGTAACTCGAAGGATCTGTCGGATGCAGACGCCGGCAAGCTGAAGGCGGCAGTCGACGCCTACGCGAAGTCGTTCTCGTAAAGGAAGAGTCCTAGCCAATGGCTTCGCTCAAAGAGCTTCGCAATCGCATCGCCTCCGTGAAGGCGACGCAGAAGATTACGAAGGCGATGCAAATGGTCGCCGCGGCGAAGCTTCGCCGCGCGCAGATGGCGGCGGAAGCCGCGCGCCCCTATGCCGAACGCATGGACGCAATTCTCGCGAACATCGCAGGCAAGGTCGCGGGCCATGCCGGCGCTCCGGCGTTGCTCGGCGGCACCGGTAAAGACGATGTGCACATGCTCCTCGTCTGCACCTCCGAGCGCGGTCTTTGCGGCGCGTTCAACTCCTCGATCGCACGTCTCGCGCGTGACCGCGCGAACGCGCTCCTCGCGCAGGGCAAGACAGTCAAAATCATCTGCGTCGGCCGCAAGGGCTACGACATCCTGCGCCGGCAATTTGCGAAGAACATCGTCGAAGTGATCGACCTGCGCACCGTGCGCACGCTCGGTTATGTTAACGCCGAAGAAATCGCGCAGAAGATCGTCGCGCGCTACGAGGCGGGCGAATTCGATATCTGCACGCTGTTCTATTCGCGCTTCAAGTCGGTGATCGCGCAGATCCCGACCGCGCAGCAGATCATTCCGCCGCAGCTTCCCGAAGCGAAGGCTGAAGCCGCAGGCACCAATACGCCGGTTTACGAATACGAGCCGGAAGAAGACGAAATTCTCGCCGAATTGCTCCCGCGCAATTTAGCCACGCAGGTATTCCGTGCGTTGCTCGAGAACGCGGCCTCCGAGCAGGGCGCGCGCATGTCCGCGATGGATAGTGCCACGCGCAACGCCGGCGACATGATCAAGAAGCAGACCATCACTTACAACCGCACCCGTCAGGCGATCATCACGAAAGAACTGATCGAGATCATCTCCGGCGCGGAAGCGCTCTAAATTTAGGTACGAGGACGAACATGGCAACCACGAACGCAACCGGAAAAATCACGCAGGTCATCGGCGCCGTCGTCGACGTGCAGTTTGACGGTCACCTGCCGGAAATCTTGAATGCGCTTGAGACCGAGAATCAGGGCCAGCGCCTTGTGCTCGAAGTCGCGCAGCATCTCGGCGAGAGCACCGTCCGCACGATCGCGATGGACTCGAGCGAAGGCCTAGTGCGCGGTCAAAAGGTCAGCGATACCGGCCAGCCGATCGCGGTTCCCGTTGGCGCCGGTACGCTCGGCCGCATCATGAACGTGATCGGCCAGCCGATCGACGAAGCAGGCCCGGTGAAAGCGTCTGGCACGCGTCCGATTCATGCGCCGACGCCGAGCTACACCGATCAGTCGACCGAAGCGGAAATTCTCGTCACCGGCATCAAGGTCGTCGATCTGCTGGCGCCTTACGCGAAGGGCGGCAAGATCGGCCTGTTCGGCGGCGCGGGCGTCGGTAAGACCGTGCTTATTCAGGAACTCATCAATAACGTCGCGAAGGCGCACGGCGGTTACTCCGTGTTTGCCGGCGTCGGTGAGCGTACGCGCGAAGGCAACGACCTTTATCACGAGTTCATCGAATCGGGCGTGAACAAGAAGGGCGGCGGTGAAGGCTCGAAGTGCGCCCTCGTGTTCGGCCAGATGAACGAGCCGCCGGGAGCGCGTATGCGCGTGGCTCTCTCCGGTCTCACGGTCGCAGAACACTTCCGCGACGAGGGCCAGGACGTGCTCTTCTTCGTCGACAACATCTTCCGCTTCACGCAGGCGGGCTCGGAAGTGTCGGCTCTCCTTGGCCGTATTCCTTCGGCGGTCGGTTACCAGCCGACGCTCGCCACCGACATGGGCGCGCTGCAGGAACGCATCACCACCACGCAGAAGGGTTCGATCACTTCGGTGCAGGCGATTTACGTCCCGGCCGACGATCTTACCGATCCGGCGCCGGCAACTTCGTTCGCGCATCTTGACGCGACCACCGTGTTGTCGCGCTCGATCGCGGAAAAGGGCATTTATCCTGCGGTCGATCCGCTCGACTCCACCTCGCGCATGCTTTCGCCGCTCGTCGTCGGCGAGGAGCACTACGCAGTATCGCGTCAGGTGCAGCAGATCCTCCAGCGTTACAAGGCGCTGCAGGACATCATCGCCATTCTCGGCATGGACGAGCTTTCGGAAGAAGACAAACTCGCGGTCTCGCGCGCACGCAAGATCGAGCGCTTCCTCTCGCAGCCGTTCCACGTCGCTGAAATCTTCACCGGCTCGCCCGGCAAGTTCGTCGAACTCGCCGACACCATCAAAGGCTTCAAGGGTCTTTGCGAAGGCAAGTACGACCACCTTCCGGAACCGGCCTTCTACATGGTCGGCACCATCGAAGAGGCGGTCGAAAAGGGCAAGAAGCTGGCTGCGGAAGCGGCGTAAGCGAGATTTCTAATGGCCATGTTCAAGTTCGAACTCGTCTCGCCCGCCAAGCTTCTCTTTTCCGGGGAAGTGGACGAGGTCATCGTTCCGGGCGCGGAAGGCGAATTCACGGTGCTGCCGATGCATACGCCGGTCGTCTCCACGCTGCGTCCGGGCATCCTGACCGTGAAGGCAGGCGGCAACGTCACGCGTCTCTACGTTCGCGGCGGCTTTGCGGAAGTGAACGAGAAGGGTCTTACGATCCTCGCGGAAGACGCGACCGCGGTCGAAGACGTGAACATGACCGAGTTCGCAGCTTCCGTTTCCGCTTACGAGGCGAAGCTCGCTGCGGCGCCGTCCGACGAAGCGCGCTTCAAGATGGCGGAAACGCTGTTCCAGCTCAAAGCCGTGCAAGCGCAGCTCGGCGGCGGAACGCACGCCGCGCACTAAATCTCGCGAAGCTAGAAATTCAAAAGCCGCGCATTCTGCGCGGCTTTTTTTGCGGGTCGATCTGCCGGCCATTGATGGAACTCGCAGACACCGTTGGGGGTTTTAAGCCACTGGCCGCGGAGGCGGCCTAACCGAGAAAGGGTGCCGCGATGCCGTTGAATAATCTGAAGGTGATCTGTTTGCTTTTGGGTATCGTCGCGGGGGGATTAGTCGGATTTGTTACCAAGCCGCCGCAGGCGGCATCGGTCATTCCGGTTATCAATGTTCCGGTGCAGGTCGAGCCGAAGGAAAAGGGCGATCTGACCAACCGGCAATTCAACCACGTCGCGCTGTGCGCTTTGATCGGCGGGATCGTGGGTCTCGGCTTCGGCTTTGTTGCGGATCGCCGCCGCGCCTAAGTTCAAATTACTCTCTTGAAAAAGCCGCGCGCGATCCGCGGCTTTTTTTATTCCTGATCGAGCGGCCGGTGCATGAACACCGCCGGCCCGTAAGGCGCAAGCTGATCGACGAGTTCGCCTTTTGCCTGCATGCGCCAGAAGCCGTGCTGGAACCACGCCGTCTCCGAGCCGTACATGGCGGCGAGCGTAAATTCCTGCAGGTTTCGCTTGCGTGCTTCGACGCTCAATCGTTTCAGCAGATCGGGTATGAGGCCGGCGCCGCGCGCGGTCGGAAGCAGCGCTACGTCGTGAATGTAAAGCACGCTTGCGTTGTCAGGCAGCTTGCGGATGAATTTATCGAGCTGCGGCATGTCATTTGCGATCCACGGGTAGGATACCGCATAGCCGCGTATGACGCCGTCGCCATCGACGGCCATGAAATGGGTGGACGGCGAAAGCATCAGTTTTTCCGCGACGACTTCGTCGCGCTCTGGGTAGTCCGGATGAATGACTTCGGAAATACGCTGAACTTCGGCAAGGTCTTTGGCCGTCATTGCACGCCATCGCAGGGTGCTGTCAGCGTTCATTGTTAGCCCTTGGCAAATTCCATGAATGACTTCACGACATCATCATAAACGCGGCGCTTGAACGGCACGATCAACGCGGGCGTGATTTCGAGTTTTTCCCAGCGCCACTCCACGAATTCAGGTTTATGCGCGCCGCCGCCGGGCGTGGCAATGTCGATTTCGCTTTCGTCGCCGGTGAAGCGCAACGCGAACCATCTCTGCTTTTGGCCCCGGTATTTGCCTTTCCAGGCCTGTCCGGCGATTTCACCCGGAATGTCATATTTGAGCCAGCCTTCGACTTCGCCGAGCTTTCTGATCGAGCGGATGCTGGTTTCTTCGTAAAGTTCGCGAAGTGCCGCTTCGTATGGGTCTTCGCCCTCGTCGATGCCGCCTTGGGGCATCTGCCACTCGTGACCGGCATCGACATGCTCCGGCCCGCCGAGGCGGCGGCCGACAAACACTTTGCCTTGCGCATTGAAAACAGCGAGGCCGACGCAGGGGCGATAAGGCAGGTCTTCGAAATTTTTCATGGGCTGCGTTCTACAACGCCGCGCCGTCGCAGTCAGCTTTGTTTCGGCTTGCGCTGGAAGGCGACGCTCACGGGAACCAGCCGGATGCCGCGGGCTTCCAGCGTCTTCGCCCAACGCGAGATGCGCTCGATGGTAACGGGAAGCGAGCTTGCGGTAGCGATGGCAACGCCCTTCTCGGCGGCAATGGTTTCCAGCTTCACGAGTGCCGCGTCGATCTCGGCCCATTCGGCCTTGGCATCGATCACGAGATCCGCTTTCAGGAATGGGGCCTTGGTCTTGGTTGCGGCCCTTGGTGCAACGCTGCGTGGCGAAGTGCCGTCGTCAAGGAACAGAAGACCGCGTCTCCCGGTTTCCGCGAGGATCGCGGCAAGCGCGTCTTCATTTGCGGTGAAGCGTGCACCCATGAAATTCGCGACGCCGACATAGCCGGGCGCGCGGCTCAGAAAGAAATGCAGCCGGTCGATGTTCTGATCCTTGGCGGCACTCGCGATCAGCGTTTGCGGGCCGGGATCGTTATCAGGATAGTCGAAGGGCTCCATCGGAATTTGCAGGAGCACTTCGTGGCCGGTGCCTCGCGCCCGCGCTACCCAGCGCGTAAGCTCGCTGCCATAGGGCACGAAGCCGAGCGTGATTGCGGAAGGCAATTTCGAAATCGCGTCACCGGTTCCGCTGGCGCTGACGCCAAGGCCGGTGATGACAATCGCAATCATCGAATCCGCATTGCCGGTAACGGGAATTGGGCTGGCATAGGCATCGAGCGGGCGAACGCCATCAGGGCCGATTTTCGGAATCGAACCGTGCTTTGAATTTTCGATCAGGCGATTGTCGGTAGGCGGTACATTGTTGGTCGGCTCGTTCGCGGGCGGAACATCCTTCTGCGTGTTGTTCTTGCCCTTTGGGTCATTGATCACGATGTCGCGCTTGGCGCCGGTATTGCCGTCGATAATGGTGATGGTGCGCTGATCGCTGCTCTGTGATGGCGGTTGCGGCGGTTGCTCGCGCTTCGCCTCGGGCGAAGTCTTGTTCTGCGGTCCGGCCGGTACGATCTGCTCGATCTTGACGATATGGCGTGGTTCGCCCCCGAGCGGATCGTCATAGATCACGACCCAGCCGACCGCGACGGCAAGCACGCCCGCAAGTGCCGTCGTCAGTAAGACAAGCGGGCTCACGGGCAAGCGGCGCGCCGCAATGCCTTTTTGTTTTGCTTTCAGGGGCGTATCGAGATCGTCC